>NZ_JAYRLZ010000457.1:0-1599 GCF_041904975.1 Chitinimonas sp.
GGCATTTTCATTCCTACCGCCAAGGCCTATTCGATTGGCGACGAGGTGTTCATGTTGCTGCAGCTGATGGACGATCCGGCGCGGATCGCGGTGTCGGGCAAGGTGATCTGGATTACCCCACCCGGCGCCCATGGCAGCCGCACCCAGGGCATAGGCGTGCAGTTTTCTGCCAACGAGGCAGGCACCCAGGCACGTAACAAGATCGAAGTGATGCTGGGTGGCGCGCTGCAATCGGCGCGCAATACCCACACCATGTAGTTTTCGTCGATCCAGCCAACCCGGCCCCGTGGCCGGGTTTTTTATCGCAGCGAGGTTGTTGAATGGCACAGGCAAGTTCGATGGCAAAGAGGTTGAAGCGCGCACTGGTCGTGTTGGTGTTGCTGGTGGTGGTCGCCGCGGTGGGTGTCTGGCTGTTCCTGCGCGCCAGCCAAGCCAGGATCGAAGGCGAAATGCGCAGCGCTGGCCTGGCGGCTGAAGTGCTGATCGAGCGCGACGCGCTCGGCATCGCTAGCCTCAAAGGCCAGAACCGGCTCGATATCGCCTATGCCACCGGCTTTGTCCACGCCCAGGATCGCTACTTCCAGATGGATTTGCTGCGCCGGGTCGCCGCTGGCGAAATGGCTGCCCTGATCGGCAGCGCGGCGCTGGATCTCGATCGCCAGCACCGCCTGCACCGCTTCCGCGCCCGTGCGCATGCCGCATTGGCCGCCATGCCTGCCAATGAGCGAGCCTTGCTTGACCGTTATGTGGCCGGCGTCAATGCCGGGCTGGCTGACCTGGGCGCCCGGCCATTCGAATACGGCCTGCTGATGACGCAGCCGCAAGCCTGGCAGCCCGAAGACTCGCTGCTGGTGGTGTGGGCGATGTATTTCGACCTGCAAGGCCACCAGCAGGGCCGCGAATTCGTGCGTGGCTGGCTGGCGGCGCACAGCAGTGCGGAACAGCTGCAATTCTTGCTGCCAGGCAGCAGTCAATGGGATGCGCCGCTCGATGCAGCGGGCATCGACGAGCCTGTGGCCCCTATCCCGGCCAAGGCGCCCGACTGGTTGGGCATGAAGCTGCCAGATACGGTGGCTGCCGACGATATGCGCACGGCGGTGGGCAGCAATAGCTGGGCGCTGGCCGGTACGCGCAGCCAGAGCGGGGCGGCGCTGATTGCCAATGATATGCATCTGGGCCTGCGCCTGCCGCATACCTGGTATCGGGTCGATCTGCAGTTTGCCGATGCCAGCGGGCCGCGTCGCGTCACCGGCGTAAGCCTGCCCGGGGCACCCTTGGTGGTGGTGGGCAGCAATGGCCGGCTGGCATGGGGTTTTACCAATAGCTATGGCGATTATCTCGACCTGATCGAAGTGCAGGCCGACCCGAAAGTACCTGGCCGCTACCAGCTACCCGGCGGATGGGAGCAGGCCAAGTTGTATGCCGAACAATTGGCAGTGCGGGGCGGCAAGGCTGAAACGCTTGCTGTGCACGAGACCTCGCTGGGCCCGATCTGGCAGGTGGATGGCAAGCACTATGCCGTGCATTGGGTGGCGCACCAGCCCGGGGCGGTCAACTACCATATGCAGGCCATGGATGGCCTGAGCAATGTCGCCGATG
>NZ_JAYRLZ010000177.1:0-8938 GCF_041904975.1 Chitinimonas sp.
TCTACAGTGGAGGCGCCCGGGAAACCCGTGCGCTAACCATTGGTGGGGGCTGATACAGCGGCTCCCCTTGATTCAATCCTACTCCCCCCGCCCTCGCCGCCGCGAGGGAGCCTCGCTGACGCTCGTGAGTGGCTTTTTAATGCTGGATGCCTGATCGTTCACTCAATCTACAGTAGAGGCGCCCGGGAAACCCGTGCGCTAACCATTTGCGGGGACTGATACAGCGGCTCCCCCTGATTTATTCCCTACCCCTCCGCCCCGCCCGCCGGCGGGGAACCTCGCTGACGCTCGTCAGTGAGGTTTTACGGCCGTAGCCATCATCGCGCCTTGCCCCCTCTCCCCTCGCGGGAGAGGGCTGGGGAGAGGGGGCTGCCTGAACAATCCAGCACTAAACGACACGCCTCGCTACTGTTCCAACTGACTGCTATCCGATCGCCTGCAACTGCTTCTGAAACACAAAACTCGGCCGTTTTTCATAGCCGAGGTGCTGGTAAAAACCATGCGCCTCGCTGCGATGCACGCCAGAGCCCAAACGGATGCGCAGCGTGCCGAACGACTCGCGCACCCACTGTTCAGCGTGCTCCAGCAGCTGACGGCCGATACCCAGGCCTTGGTGCGCCTCATCAACCGCCAGCAAAAATACTTCGGCGTAACCTTCGCTCGCCGACTGGAATACCCGGCCGACATGCACCCAGCCAATCACCACGCCATCCTGCTCGGCCACAAAAATGGCGAACGGCGCGCCGCTTTCCAGCTGGCACAAGCGGCGCAGCATGGTTGCACCGTCGGCAGCCGGATAGCCCATGACGGATAGCAGCTGGCCCATGGCGACAGCATCAGCCTCAATAAAGCGACGAACGACCAGACTCACGCCTCGCCCCCCATATCAAACCACCCCTGCAATATCCGCATCGCCGCTACCTGATCCAGCGCTGCCTTGCGCTTTTTACCGAAGGTCTGCGCTTCCGACAGCAACGATTCCGCTTCCACCGAAGTGAGGCGCTCATCGATAAAAGCCACCGGGAGATTGAAGCGGCCATGCAGGCGATTGCCGAAGGTGCGGGCCAGGCGGGTCATTTCGTGTTCGGTACCATCAAGATGGCTGGGCAGACCCACCACCAGCTGGGCCGGCTGCCATTCGGCGATCAATTTGCCGATGGCCTTGAATTTGTCGTCATTGCTCTGGCCGGTGATGGTGGCCAATGGCGTGGCAATGCCCAGCTCGCAGCTGCCACCGGCCACGCCGATGCGAACTTCGCCGAAATCGAAGGCCAGGGTGTAGCCGCTAGGGCTGCGGTTTGCCGACTCAAGCATGGGCGCAACCTCGCGCGCTGCCGCTCACTGCCCGGTTGACTGAGCTGCAAGACAGGTCACCATAGACGGCAAACACCCGGCAGTGCCGGGTGTGTGTGTGCTGATCGATCATTCGCCATGGCGCGGGCCGCATCATGCGTGGCCCGCCGTGTCAGACAACATGGCCATATCGATACCCAACAGGCCCAGCGCCGCTTCATAGCGCTGCTCGGCCGGCAAGCTGAAGATCAGTTCGATATCGGCATCGACATTGAGCCAGGCGTTCTGCGCCATTTCGCCTTCGAGCTGACCGGCTTCCCATCCCGCATAGCCGAGCGAAACAAACAGCCGGTCGGGGCCGCCGCCATCGCCCACTGCCGCCAGCACGTCTTTGGAAGTGGTGAGGCCAAGATCGTCTTCCACCGCCATGGTCGATTGCCAGTTACCCAGCGGTTGATGCAATACAAAGCCACGGTCGGTCTGCACCGGGCCGCCGAAATAGATATCCTGCTCGGCCAGCTCGGTACGCTTGAGCTCAATATCCACCTGCTGAAACAGGGTTTTCATATCCATGCCCAGCGGGCGATTGACGATCACGCCCATAGCACCCTGGTCGTTATGGTCGCAGACAAACACCAGCGCCCTGGCAAAAATCGGGTCAGCCATGGAAGGCATGGCAATCAGGAATTGGCGGCTTAAATCGATGGAAGACATGGCGCAATTATCGCACAGCAATTTGCCCACTGCCTGATCGCCTTCCCAGTCGGCGCCAACACAGGCAAGCTGAACCTTCGAAAATTCAGACTTTGGCGCCAGCAGCGCCAGCAATAGAAGAGGACATCCCGAATATGCAGGCAGTCAGCCGTGTTTTGGTCTGGTTTCGCCGTGATTTGCGGCTGCATGACCATGCTGCGCTTTACCACGCACTGAAGTCGGCGCAGCAGGTGATCCCGGTATTCGTGTTCGACCGCAGCATCCTCGACCCACTGCCCAAGGACGACCGGCGGGTGGAGTTCATCTGGGAAAGCGTGGCAGCGCTCAAGGCCGAGTTGCAGGCCAGCGGCCACGATATCAAGGTGCGACACGGCGCCGTGGCCGATGAGATCGTCGATCTTGCACGCGAAATGGGCGTGCAGGCGGTGTTTTGCAATCACGATTACGAACCGGCTGCGATCGCCCGTGATGCCGAGGTCGCAGCGCGGCTGGCCGCGCTGGGCGTGGCGTTTCACAGCTACAAGGATCAGGTGATTTTCGAGAAAGACGAATTGCTCACCGGCGCCGGGCAGTTCTACTCGGTATTCACCCCTTACAAAAACGCCTGGCTGAAAAAACTCACACCGTTCTATCTGCAAGCCTATCCGGTACAACGCTACCGCGCTGCCTTGGCCCCTCTGGCGGCCGAGCCTATGCCCAGCCTGGCTTCGCTCGGATTCACCGCCGGCCATCTGGCGCCACTGGGTGTGCGTGGCGGCAGCGCGGCAGGGGAGGCGCTGCTGGCCGACTTCATGACGCGCATTGCCGACTACCAGGCTGCGCGCGATTATCCGGCGATCAAGGGGGTGTCGTATCTGAGCGTGCATCTGCGCTTTGGCACCGTGTCGATCCGCGAGCTGGCCGCCTTTGCCTGGCAGCAAGGAAGCGCAGGCAGCCTGTGCTGGCTCAGCGAACTGATCTGGCGCGATTTTTATCAACAGATTCTGTGGCACCGGCCCGATGTGGTCGGCCACAGTTTCAAGCCGCAATACGAAGGCCTGCCGTTTCCCAACGACCCGCAGCTGTTTGCCGCCTGGTGCGAAGGCCGCACCGGCTACCCGCTGGTGGATGCAGCGATGCGCCAGCTCAACCATAGCGGCTATATGCACAACCGCCTGCGCATGGTCGCCGCCAGCTTTCTGGTGAAAGACCTGCTGGTGGACTGGCGTTGGGGCGAGCGCTACTTTGCTGAAAAGCTGATCGACTTTGACCTGTCGGCCAATAATGGCGGCTGGCAGTGGGCGGCCAGCACCGGCTGCGATGCGCAACCGTATTTCCGCATCTTCAACCCGATCAGCCAGTCGCAAAAATTCGATCCGCAGGGCAAATTCATCCGCCGCTATGTGCCGGAGCTGGCAGCACTGCCCACCGAGGCACTGCACGCGCCCTGGCTGGCCAAGCCACTGGAGCTGGCCAGCGCCAAGCTGGTGCTGGGTCGTGATTACCCGATGCCGGTGGTCGACCATGCGGTGCAGCGCGACCGCGCCCTGGCCTTGTTCAAACGCGCAGCCGAGCCGACCGGATCAGGCGGCTAGATTGGTGCGATCGCCCGCTGTGGACGGCGAGGAAATCACCAGAAACACCACCTCGGCATCGGATTGATTGGCGAAGCGGTGCACCACGCCGGGCGGCACATGCACGCCCTGGCCTGCGCACAGCGGTAGCGCCTGATCGTCGAATTCCATCCGTGCTTCACCGCTGAGGATGTAGAAAAACTGCCGTGCCCGGCTGTGATAGTGGCGCGCTTCGCCGGCGCCGGCCGGCACCCGTTCCTGAATCACGCTCAGGTCGGCTTCCTTGAGCAGGTGCCTGCCATCACACACTTCACCCCATTGGTAGTGCTGAGCCGTGGCGATGCTGGTGGCTTGTGCAATTGGGTTCATTTCGTTCCCGGTATCGATTATTGAATTGCTGCCGCGGCAGCTCTAATGCTTTGCCTTGCCCACCCACCACACGCCGCCGATTACCAAGCTCATGCCCAACAGCTGCATCCAGGAAAATGCCTCGCCCAGGATGATCCAGCCAAAGGCGATGGTCAGCGCCGGCCCGAGTGAGCCGATAGCGGCAGTCTTGCCGGCGCCCATGTTTTCCACCGCCTTGGCCGCCAGCCAGATCGGCAGCACCGTCGACACCATCGCCATGGCGGCGGCATAGATCCACACGCTGGCAGGTAGTTGCATCAGGGTGCTGGCGTGGTGGGTGAACAGAAAGTGCGCAATGACAAAGCCCGAGGCCGCCGTTCCGGTGATGCCGGCCATCCTGTTCGAACCGACCTTACCGACCAGGATCGAGCTGCCCATGTAGTAGCCAGAAAAACTGAGGCTGCTGAGAAACACCCAGCCCGCGCCCACCAGCAGCGACGCCATCGCCCCCTGAAAATGCAGGTCATGGGCAAAGGCCGCCAGAATGCCGACATAGCTGAGCGCCATGCCCGCCCATACCTGTGGCGACACCGGGCGCTTGCGAATGGCAGCTTCCAGCAGCACCACCATCGGTGGATAGGTAAACAGGATCAAGCGCTCCAGCCCGGCCGAAATGGTTTGCAAGCCGATAAAGTCGAACAAGCTCGACAGGTAGTAACCAAGCAGGCCCATGCCCAATAGACCCAGCCATTGGCGAGAGCTGCTTGAACCGCTCGGTGCCTCGCGACAGGCCAGCCACAGGAAGGCCGGCAGGGCGATGCCCATGCGCATGGCCAGCAGGCTGACTGCATCGACCGGATAAGCGCCATAGGCGAGCTTGACGAAAATCGCCTTCAGCGAAAAACAGGCGGCGGAGGCGGCAGCCAGAAATCGGCCATCGACATACCATGGCGTGGTTTCTGCTTTCGCGAAGGTGGTGCTAAGGCTGGTCATGGTAGTTTGCTGCCGTAATTGCTGGTCGAAGCGTATTTTCCTGCCAGACTGGTGCTCAAGAGAATGCCTGATTTTTTGATAGCCCTTCGCCAATGACGAAACCCATTCGTTTTGATTTGCCCGATCTGCAGCTATTTATCGCCGCCGCCGAAACCGGCTCGCTAAGCAAAGCGGCGGCGCGCCTGCCATTGGCGCTATCTGCCGCCAGCGCCCGCTTGCGCAAGCTGGAGGCGCGGCTTGGGGTGATGCTGTTCGAGCGCCATGCCAGCGGCCTCACGCTGAGCAAGGCCGGCCGCAGCCTGCTGGAACATGCGCGGCGTATCGAGCGAGCGGCGCAAGATGCGCAAGCCGCCATCGATGGCCACGCCGGCAAGCAACGCGCCTTGCTGCGCGTATGGGCCAATACCACCGCCAACAGCACGGTGCTGCCGGCAGCATTGGGCGGGTTTCTGCTCGATCATCCCTATCTGGATGTTGCGCTGAACGAGCGGCCCAGCCGCGAGGTGGTGCAGGCGGTATTGAATGGCGATGCCGATCTGGGGGTGATCGATGGCGACTACGATGCCGGTGATTTGCTGTGCCTGCCGCTTGCCCACTACCGCATGGTGGGCATGGCACCGGCGCACCATGCCTTGCTGGCTCAGGAAAGCTGTTTGTTCCGCGATCTGGCGCGCCATCCCATGGTGGGGCAGCCGGAAGACTCGTCAATGCAGCGCTTTATCGAAAAGATGGCCGATGTAGCGAATATCGACCTGCATATCCGAGCAAGGGTGGCCAGCTTTGCCGCCATTGCCAATCTGGTGAATGACGGCGTAGGCATCGCAATCGTGCCGGAATCGATCGGACGCAGCTATCGTGATTCGCTCGGCCTGGCCCTGCTGCCGATTAGCGACGGCTGGGCATCGCGCGAGCTGAAAGTGTGTATTCGCGAATGGGAATACCTGTCGCCGGCGGTGCGGGCTTTGGCGACATGTTTGGGAAAACTGGGCTGACCAGCTTGCGAATGCGATCTTCGGCCAACTGGATAAAACAAATGGCAGGCGCTACACGCCTGCCATTCAGGGCAGCCAAGCGTGGTTTCCCGTGAAACCATGCTTGGCTGCCAAAGGCAAATCCCACCTGCTTGGCGCGATCAGTCGTTGGTGCGAACCAGGCGCACGGCAATCTTCTTTTCGCCGCTATTGCCGTACACCTTGCCATTGGCAAAGCTGATCAACCAGGCGTTCAGGTTGTCGTCAAAACCGGGGCGCAGTGCCCAGAACAGGTCGGCCGGCGTATTCGGGAAGGCATTGGTATCGATGGCGGGCTTCTTCTTGCTCTTGTCCACCAGGGCCGCCAGTTCGTCCTTGTTCGGCACGCGCCAGCCCTTGCCAGCGGCTTTTGCCTGCTCGGCAGCATGGGCCTTGGCATCGCCAAGCTTGTACTTGGTCGCCTTGCCGGTACAGGTCTTGCCATCCCAGCTCATGCCCTCGGCACAGCGGCGCCATTGCAGATTGGTTTTGCTGTCCAGCACTTCCTGGCCGTCTGCCGACACTGTGTAACGATCAGCAGCCTGAGCTGCCACCGTGCCGAACGACAATGCGACCACGGCAATCAGGGAAGCCAGCGAAAAACGCGATTCAAAACCAGTCATGATGTCCTCTTGGAATATTTTTCAGGAAATGGCGGCAGTACCCACTGCAAGCGGGCGATTGTCGCATGTTGTGCCCCTGCCGCAAATGCACAGGCAGGCGCGACATTCACCACGCCGTGCGCAATGCCTGCAATGGCGCCAACAGGCCCATCTGGCACCACTGATCAGTCGCCGGGGCCTTCAATGCTGTTGTGAAAACGCCGCTCGCCTGTCGTGAATACGCACGGCACATTGCCTGTACCAGGCGATCAACCCTGTCTCAGCCGGGCAACCGTGTCGGCGATCTGCTGCCGCAACCATTGCAAGGCCATATCACCATCGCGGCCCCGCTGCCAGATCAGGCTGACCTGTAGCGGCGGCATGGCAAGTGGCAGCGGGGCAATGGCAATGGGCAGCCGCTCGACAAAATGCTGGGCCAGACGCCGCGGCACGGTGCCAAGCAGGTCGGAAGCGGCAACGACAGCGGGAATGCACATATACGACGGCACACATAGCCCGCTGCGGCGGCGCAGCTTGGCAGAGCCAAGCACGATCTCCAGCGGCGAGCCGCGCCCGGCGCGATTGGGAAAGGTGACATGTTCGGCGCTGGCATAGCTGGACAGGCTGATGCGGTCGTCGACCAACGACGCATGGCCGTGGCGCGCGATCACCACCAATTCCTCTTCCAGCAATGGCGCATAGCTCAGTTCGGCCGAGTCGAAATGCAGATAATCGATCGCCAGATCAAGACTGCCAGCGGCCAGCTGGGTGGGCAGATCATCAATCGTATCCGGGCAGATATGCAGCGTTACCCCTGGCGCCAGGCCGCGCATGCGTGCCACCAAGCTGGGCAGCAAGGCGTATTGGGCGTAATCGTTCATGGCGATGCTGAAGCGTTGCGCGGCGCCGGCGGGGTCGAACGCGGGCGGCGGGGCCAGCGCATCCTGCAATAGTTGCAAGGCCGCACGCACCGGCCGATGCAGCGCCAGCGCAGCGGCGGTTGGCGTCAAGCCACGCGCAGTGCGCACAAACAGTGGCTCGCCCAGCTGCTGGCGCAACCTGGCCAGCGCATTGCTCACCGCCGGTTGGCTCATATGGAGGCGCTGCGCCGCACGGGTCAGATTGCCTTCCTGCACCAGGGCGTCGAACACCCGCAGCAGGTTCATATCGAGCTGATGTAATTTCAGGTTCATCAATAATGTATTAGCAAAATATCCATTGGATGGATAATTTTGCCGGTACTAGGCTAGCCACCATCGAATCGATGGAGCTGGATATGAACGCGCCCACATCGGCCCCGGTGGCCAGCCACAACGTCGCCCCGTTTCGCGAGCGCTACCGTGCAAATGTCTCGCCGCGCTACCAGCCCTGGCTGCATGGCGGTTTTGTGCTGAGCTATGGCCTTGCCTGCATTGCCTTGCTGTGGCGGCATATCGATTTGGCGAGCCTGCATGCTGTCGAGCTGCTGGCGCTGCCAGCCGCGCTGGTATTGGCCAATCTGGGCGAATACCTCGTTCACCAACGCCTGGGTCACCACAAAACCCGGCTGGGCAAGCTGTTTTACCAACGCCATACCGGCGACCACCATAGCTTCTTTTCCGAAACAGCCATGGTGCCGCAGAGCCCGCTCGACTGGCGCGTCATCCTGTTCCCGCCCTGGTTGATCGTGCTGGTCAGCCTGATCATCGTCTTGCCCGCTTGGCTCGCGCTGCGCCAGTTCAACGCCAATATTGCTGCGCTATTTGCCGGCATGCTGATGGCCAGCTACCTGCTCTACGAATTTGTACACGCCTGCGAGCATTTGCCCGAAGGGCATCTGTTTACCCGCCTGCCCGGCATACCGCAGATGCGCTGCCTGCATGCCCTGCATCACCGCCACGGCCTGATGCGCGATCACAACCTCAATATCGTGTTTCCGCTGATGGACTGGTTTTTCGGCACCCTGTACCGCGAAGACCAGCACGGCCAGCCCAAGCTTTTGGGCCAGACCACCATGACGCACACAATCGAGATCGCCGCGCCGCCCGCCCAGGTCATGGACTATGCCGCCGCACCGGCGCATTGGCCACAATGGCACCCTTCATCGTTGGCGATTCGGGTAGGCGCAGGGCCGCAAGCCGAGGGAAACCGCTTTTCCGAAGATATCCACGCCGGCGGCCGGCGCGGCCAGCTGAACTGGCAGGTGCTGGCCTATCGGCCCGGCGAGTTCTGGAGCGCCGAGGCACGTGGCAACCATCGCCTTACCCTGCGCGTGGACTACCACTGCCAAGCAATGCCCGACGACCCCACGCGCACGCTATTCCAACGCCGCCTTGAATACCGCCTCCCCGCCCTGGGCTGGCGCCTGTACAACCGCCTGATCGCCACTCGCCGGGTAGAACGGGAATCGCGCCTGTCTTTGCAGCAGCTAAAAGCGTGTATTGAA
>NZ_JAYRLZ010000178.1:0-8913 GCF_041904975.1 Chitinimonas sp.
CTTTGGCATGGATGAAGGCCTGCGCATTCTCGCCAAGGTACGTGAGCAGTTGGATGTGCCGGTGCTGACCGATATCCACGATATCGACCAGATCAAGCCAGTGGCCGAGGTGGTGGATGTGCTGCAGACGCCGGCATTTCTGTGTCGCCAGACCGACTTTATTCGTGCCTGCGCGCAGTCAGGCCGCCCGGTCAATATCAAGAAGGGGCAGTTTCTTGCGCCTGGCGATATGAAAAATGTGATGGACAAGGCCCGTGAAGCGGCGCGTGAAGCTGGCCTGCCCGAGCATAATTTCATGGCCTGCGAGCGCGGCGCCAGCTTTGGCTACAACAATCTGGTGTCGGATATGCGCAGCCTTGCCATCATGCGCGAGACCGGTTGCCCGGTGGTGTTCGACGCTACCCATTCGGTGCAGCTGCCGGGCGGGCAGGGCGACAAATCCGGCGGCCAGCGCGAGTTTGTCCCGGTGCTGGCGCGGGCTGCGGTGGCGGTGGGTATTTCCGGCCTGTTCATGGAAACCCACCCGGATCCGGAGCATGCCATGTCTGACGGCCCGAACGCCTGGCCCTTGCTGAAAATGAAGGCCTTGCTGTCGGTGCTGCAGTCCATCGACAAGCTGGTGAAGCAGCAGCCATTTCACGAAAACGCCCTGTAAGCCGGATACGATCCGGCTTGCCCAGCCGCCATGTAGGTCGTTCGCGCTTGAGTACAGGCGACGGATGCGGCCATGATCGCGGCTATCTCCTTCCCACAATCGCATCAAGGAACGTCCGATGAGTGCAATCGTTGAAGTCATCGCCCGCGAAATTCTCGACTCGCGCGGCAATCCGACCGTAGAGGCCGACGTGCTGCTGGAAAGCGGTGTAATGGGCCGTGCCGCCGTCCCTAGTGGTGCCTCGACCGGCGAGCGTGAAGCGCTGGAGCTGCGCGATGGCGACAAGCGCCGTTATCTGGGCAAGGGCGTGCTCAAGGCGGTTGAGCATGTCAACACCGAAATCTGCGAAGCCATTATTGGCCTCGACGCATCCGACCAGGCCTTTATCGACCGCACCATGCTGGAACTGGATGGCACTGAAGATAAGGGCCGTCTGGGCGCCAATGCCATCCTGGCGGTGTCGATGGCGGTGGCCAAGGCGGCGGCCGAAGAAGCCGGCTTGCCGTTGTATCGCTATATCGGCGGTTCCGGCCCGATGGCGCTGCCGGTGCCGATGATGAATGTGATCAATGGCGGCGAGCACGCCAACAACAGCCTGGACTTTCAGGAGCTGATGATTGTGCCGATCGGCGCGCCGAGCTTCCGTGAAGCGATGCGCTACGGCGCCGAAGTATTCCACACCCTGAAGAAAATCCTGCACGACAAGCATCTGCCGACCCAGGTGGGCGATGAGGGCGGCTTTGCGCCGGACGTAAAGAACGCCGAAGAGGCGCTCGATATGATCCGCCAGGCGGTGGAACAGGCTGGCTATGTGTTCGGCAAAGATATTGCCATTGCCCTCGACTGCGCTGCGTCGGAGTTCTACGACAAGGCAACCGGCAAATATGTGTACAAAAAGAGCGACAAGCGCGAGCTGACCAGCGCCCAGCAAGTCGATTACCTGGAAAGCCTGGTCAAGGCCTATCCGATCATTTCGATCGAAGACGGCATGGGCGAGCGTGATTGGGATGGCTGGAAGCTGCTGACCGAGCGGGTGGGCGAACGCGTGCAGCTGGTCGGTGATGATCTGTTCGTCACCAATGCCAAAATTCTTGCCGAGGGCATTGCCAAGGGCATCTGCAACTCCATCCTGATCAAGGTCAACCAGATCGGTTCGCTGTCGGAAACCCTGCAGGCGGTCGATCTGGCCAAGCGCAACCGCTACACCTCGGTGATGTCGCATCGCTCCGGCGAGACGGAAGACAGCACCATTGCCGACCTGGCGGTGGCGACCAACTGCATGCAGATCAAGACCGGCTCGCTGAGTCGCTCCGATCGTATGGCCAAGTACAACCAGCTGCTGCGCATCGAAGAGGAACTCGGTGATGCGGCTTACTATCCGGGCCGTGCAGCGTTTTATCAGATCAAGTAATCGATCAGCAGAGGGCAGCTCAGGCTGCCCTTTGTGTTGTCCGGAATGGCCGTTGCGTTTGCCTATAGAGTGCATCCGGTTACAATCGCGCCCATGCGCCTGCTTGCCCTGATTCTCGCCGCTGCCATCACCCTGCTCCAGTGGCCACTCTGGATCGGCAAGGGTTCCTGGCTGAAGGTGTGGCAAATCGAATCGCAGCTGGCCGATCAGCTGGCGCAAAACAACAAGCTCAAGGCGCGCAATGATGCGCTGGATGCGGAAGTGCGCGACCTGAAAACCGGTACTGATGCCATCGAAGAGCGCGCGCGCAATGAGTTGGGCTTGGTGCGCCAGGACGAGGTGTTTTATCAGATTCTGGAAGCGCGCCCGGCTCGCGCCATTCCTGCAACGCCTGCCGTCAATCCCTCTGCAGCCGGTGCGCCCGCCAAGTCCTCGGCGCCTGCCGTGCCAGCGCCTGTGGCTGCGCCCTGAGTCTGGCGCGTATGTCCGGGGCTGTCCTGCCGTTCGATCCCAAGCCGATTCTGGCTGCCTTGCCTAATTTGCCGGGGGTGTACCGATTTTTGTCGGCTGGCGGCGACGTGCTCTATGTCGGCAAGGCCATCGACCTGAAGCGGCGGGTGTCGTCGTATTTCCAGAAAAGCGATCTGTCGCCGCGCATCCGGCTGATGGTGGGGCAGGTGGCCGATATCCAGACCACGGTGGTGCGCTCCGAAGCCGAAGCCTTGATTCTGGAAAACAATCTGATCAAGGCGCTGACGCCGCGCTACAACATCCTGTTTCGCGACGACAAGAGCTATGCCTATCTGATGCTGAGCGGCCATGCCTATCCGCGCCTGGCCTACTACCGTGGTGCGCTGGACAAGCAGCACCAGTACTTCGGCCCGTTTCCCAACGGCTATGCGGCCAAAGAGAGCATCCAGCTGCTGCAACGGGTGTTCAAGTTACGCACCTGCGAAGACAGCGTGTTCGAAAACCGCAGCCGGCCTTGCCTGCTGTTCCAGATCAAGCGCTGCAGCGGCCCCTGTGTCGAGGCGATTGCGTGTGAGGACTACCGTAAGGATGTCAGCCATGCGGTGCAGTTTCTGCAGGGTAAGGCCAGCGATCTGTTGGCCGATCTGGAAGAAAAAATGCAGATCGCTGCAGCTGCCTGGCAATTCGAGCAGGCAGCGGTATACCGCGACCAGATCCAGTCGCTGGCCAAGGTTCAAGAAAAGCAATTCGTGTCGAGCAATGCCAGCGAGGCCGATGTCGATATCGTGGCCTGCGTGTCCGCTCACGGCATGGTGTGCGTGAATCTGGTGATGATACGTGGCGGCCGCCATGTCGGTGACAAGTCCATCTTCCCCAAACATGGCGAGGATTACGACGCGCAACATGCGCTGGAAGCATTTTTGGCGCAGTACTACCTCGATCGGGCCATTCCCCGGGCGATCATCTGCAATGCCGAGTCCGACATGAGCTTGCTGGCGGAATTGCTGGCAACACAGGCCGGGCATCGCATTGCCATCGTCAGTAAACCTATCGGCGAGCGTCGCGTCTGGCTGGAAATGGCGCAGAAGAACGCCACGCTGGCGATCGAGCAAAGGCTGTCACTCGAGGCCACCCAGCTGGGCCGCTTGCAGGCGCTGCAAGATGCCCTTGAGCTGAGCGAGTCGGCGCAGCGCATCGAATGCTTCGATATCAGTCACACCATGGGCGAGGCCACCGTGGCATCGTGCGTGGTGTACGACCGCCTCGCTATGCAGCCCAAGGAATACCGGCACTACAACATCAAGGGCATTACCGCTGGCGATGATTACGCCGCCATGCGCCAGGTGCTGACCCGCCGCTATGAAAAAATTGCAGCAGGCGAGGGCGTGGCGCCGGACATCATCCTGATCGATGGTGGCAAGGGCCAGATCGGCGTGGCGGTGGACGTGATCGAGGAGGTCGGCCTGGCAGATGTGTTGCTGGTCGGTGTCGCCAAAGGTGAGACACGCAAGCCTGGACTGGAGCAGTTGATTGTTCCGTCTAGAAACCAGACGCTACAATTGCCGCGCGACAGCGGCGCCCTGCACCTGATCCAGACCATACGCGATGAAGCACACCGCTTCGCCATTACCGGGCATCGTGCGCGGCGCGGCAAGGCGCGGGTCACATCGAGTCTGGAAGAAGTGGAAGGCATCGGCGCCAAGCGCCGGCAGCGCCTGCTGACCCGCTTCGGCGGTCTGCAAGGGGTTCGCGCCGCCAGTATCGATGATTTGTGCCAGGTAGAAGGCATAAACCGCGCGCTGGCCGAGAAGATTTATAACGCACTGCATTGAAGTACGAGAAACCAAAGCGCCTGATGCCTCTGAACCTGCCGACCTTGCTGACCTGGGCGCGAATCCTGATGATTCCGCTGTTTCTGGCGCTGTACTACCTGCCGGAGAGCTGGATCACCCCGCCGCACCGTAACTATGCCGGTGCCGCCATCTTCGCTGCCGCCTCGATCACCGATTGGTTCGATGGCTGGCTGGCGCGCAAATGGAACCAGACTTCCGCCTTCGGCGCTTTTCTCGATCCGGTCGCCGACAAATTGATGGTGGCAGCGGCCCTGATCCTTTTGGTACAACTCGATCGGGTCGATGCCTGGCTCGCATCCATCATCATCGGGCGCGAGATCACCATCTCGGCACTGCGTGAATGGATGGCCCAGGTGGGCGCCTCGCGTAGTGTGGCAGTGTCGATGATAGGCAAGTTCAAAACCGGCGCGCAGATGGTGGCCATCATCGTGCTGCTGTTTCATCAGCGCATCGTGCCCTGGTTCGACATGCAGCGCTTCGGCACGGTTTGCCTGCTGGTGGCTGCGCTGCTCACGCTGTGGTCGATGTTCTACTACGTGCGCATGGCCTGGCCGGAGCTGAGCGGCAAGAACAAATAGGTCAGAGCAGCTTGGCGCTGCTGGCGCGATCATGGCGCTTTGACCATGGCTTTCCTACACTGGTCTGACCATCATGCCAAACAGGAAGCGCCCTATGCCTACCATGCTGCACCGCCTGCTGCTTATTGCCCTGGGCCTTGCCCTGCCAGTCGCCGCCATTGCTGCCCAGCGCCCCGAACCTCGCCATGGCGGCAAACATGGCGCCAAGGCCGAAGCCCACGAAGAAGACCCCAGCCACTGGAGCTATACCGGCCCGGCTACGGGCCCGCAGAACTGGGCGCGCATGAACCCGGACTTCGCGCAATGCGCCGAAGGCCGCCAGCAATCACCGATCAATATCGTCGGCGCCGCGCCGCAGCAACTGCCGCAGTTGCGTTTCAGCTACGGGCTTAGCAAACTCAGCATCCTCAACAACGGCCATACCATCCAGGTCAATATCGATCCGGGCCAATCGGTGGAAGTGCTGGGCGATCGCTACGAGCTCAAGCAATTCCATTTCCATACCCCCAGCGAAGAAATGATTGGCGGCAAGCCGTTTGCCATGGTCGCCCATCTGGTACACAAGAGTGAAGCCGGGCGGCTGGCGGTGGTGGCGGTGCTGTTCAAGGAAGGCCAGGCCAATCCGCTGATCGATACGCTGTGGTCGCGCCTGCCGGGTGAGCACGGCGAAACGCGCAGCTTCGATGGGCAGATGATCAGCCCGGCCAATCTGCTGCCTAATAACGCCAAGTACTTTACCTTCGACGGCTCGCTGACCACGCCGCCATGTTCGGAAGGGGTGCGCTGGATCGTGCTGAAAACGCCGGTCGAACTATCCAAGGCGCAATTGGCACGGTTCCGGCAGATGTTCCCGATGAATGCGCGGCCGGTACAACCGCTCAATGGCCGCGAGGTGCTGGAATCCATGTAGGGCGCGGGCGCAGCTAGAGAGTTTCGGGCAGACATGGTAAGTTCGGCATCCCCCGATTTTCGAGGTTGGTCCCATGGCCCAGACTCTCTACGACAAGCTGTGGCATAGCCACGTGGTGCATGAAGCCGAAGACGGCACCGCTCTTCTGTATATCGACCGCCATCTGGTGCATGAAGTCACCAGTCCGCAAGCCTTTGAAGGCCTCAAGCTGGCCGGCCGCAAACCTTGGCGTGTGTCGTCCATTGTGGCGACCGCCGATCACAATACGCCGACCGACCATTGGGACGAGGGCATCAAGGACCCGATTTCGCGCCAGCAGGTGGAAACGCTGGACGCCAATATCCGCGAAGTGGGTGCGCTGGCCTACTTCCCGTTCAAGGATCAAAAGCAGGGCATCGTCCATGTGGTCGGGCCGGAAAACGGCGCCACCTTGCCCGGAATGACCGTGGTATGTGGCGACTCGCACACCAGCACTCATGGCGCCTTTGCCTGCCTGGCGCATGGTATCGGCACTTCCGAAGTTGAACATGTACTGGCTACCCAGACCCTTACCGCCAAGAAATCCAAGGCGATGCTGGTGCGGGTGGATGGTCAGCTGGGCCGTGGCGTCACCGCCAAGGACATTGCCCTGGCGGTGATCGGCCGCATCGGTACTGCCGGCGGTACCGGTTATGCGATTGAATTCGCGGGTTCTGCCATCCGTGCCCTGAGCATGGAAGGCCGGATGACGCTATGCAATATGGCCATTGAGGCGGGCGCGCGCGCCGGCATGGTGGCGGTGGATGAAACCACCATCGACTACCTGAAAGATCGTCCTTTCTCGCCCAAGGGCGCGATGTTCGATCAGGCTGCCAGCCATTGGCGCACGCTGGTGTCGGACGAAGGGGCGGTATTCGATGCCGTGGTCGAGCTCGATGCTGCCGCCATCGCCCCGCAAGTCACCTGGGGCACCTCGCCCGAGATGGTGGTAACCATTGCCGACCGGGTGCCCGACCCGGCTGCAGAGACTGACCCGACGCGCAAGAGCGGCATGGAGCGTGCGCTCAGCTATATGGGCCTGCAGGCGAACACGCCGATCAGCGATATTGCCGTCGATGTGGTGTTTATCGGTTCCTGCACCAATTCGCGCATCGAAGACCTGCGCGCCGCCGCCGCCGTGGCCAAGGGCAAGACCAAGGCCGCCAATGTGAAGTCAGTACTGGTGGTGCCAGGCTCGGGCCTCGTCAAAGCACAGGCCGAGGCCGAAGGCCTGGACAAGATTTTCGTCGCGGCCGGCTTCGAGTGGCGCGAACCGGGCTGCTCGATGTGCCTGGCGATGAATGCCGACCGGCTGCAGCCGGGCGAGCGCTGCGCTTCCACCTCGAACCGCAATTTCGAAGGCCGGCAAGGCCAGGGCGGCCGCACCCATCTGGTCAGCCCGGAAATGGCTGCTGCTGCTGCGATTGCCGGTCATTTTGTCGATGTGCGCAGTTTTGCCTGAGGCGGCTTGCGCTGATTTGTTCTGATTCCTGTTATGGGAGTGTCGATGATGAAAAAATTGCTTGTGGCCGCAACGGCTGTCTTCGCCTTGTTCCAGCTCAGTGCCTGCAATACGGTGCGCGGCGTCGGTGAAGATATCAAGAAGGGCGGCGAAGCCATCGAAAAGGCTGCCCGCTAAGGCAAAGACCAGGGCGCCAGCCCGATGCAATCCCCGTTCCTGATTCGGGGATTGCCAAGGGCGGTGTCGGTGTGCAAATCCACCCTTCGCGCGTCCGGACAACTGCAGTGTGGCCAAGGCTCCTGCGGCTGCCGGCGCGGCGAACCGAAAGAAACCCATGCAAGCATTTACCACTTTGAATGGCCTGGTTTGCCCGCTGGATCGGGCCAATGTCGATACCGACGCCATCATTCCCAAGCAGTTTCTCAAGTCGATCAAGCGTTCCGGTTTTGGGCCGAACCTGTTCGATGAGTGGCGTTATCTCGACCATGGCGAGCCGGGCATGGACAATGCCAGCCGCCCGCTCAACCCTGACTTTGTACTGAATTTCCCGCGCTATGCCGGTGCGCAGATTTTGCTGGCGCGCGAAAACTTCGGCTGCGGCTCCTCGCGTGAACATGCACCTTGGGCACTGGAAGACTACGGCTTCCGCGCGGTGATCGCACCATCGTTCGCCGATATCTTCTTCAATAACTGCTACAAGAACGGCGTGTTGCCCATTGTGCTGCCGGCCCAGTCGGTCGATCTGCTGTTCGGCGAAACCCAGGCGCGCGAGGGCTACCGCCTCACCATCGATCTGCACGGCCAGACCGTGGCAACGCCGTCGGGCCTGGCGTTTGGCTTTGACATTACCGCGCATCGCAAGCACTGCCTGCTCAATGGCCTCGATGAAATCGGCCTGACACTCAATCACGCTGACCAGATTCGTGCGTTTGAAGCGCAGCGCCGTATCGATCAGCCCTGGTTGTTTGCCTGACGCCGATGGCAGCCGCACTCAGCCAAAGACTCAAGCTCTGGCGGGTGCGTTGCCTGCGCTATCTGCAAGGCCATGCACTGTTGACCTTTGCCCTGATGGGCGTGTGCTTCAGTGGCTTTGGCATCAGCTCATTCAACCTTGTTATCTTGTTGCGCGCCAATCTTGGCCTGTTTGTCGACTACGGCTGGACGGTGGCCAGCGATGGCGCGCTGCGGCAATTATTCGAATTGATCGGCCTCAGCTATGTAGCGCTGGCCTGCTATGTGGGCTTCAAGTGCTGCGAAAAACTGCTGGTGGACCGGCTCACCAAAACCCAAGACTAGGAAGACAACCCCATGAAGATCGCCATTCTCCCCGGTGACGGCATCGGCCCGGAAATCGTAGCGCAAGCGGTGCGCGTGCTCGACAAGCTCAAGGCCGACGGCCTGGCCGTGGAAACCGTTACCGTACCGCTGGGCGGCGCGGCTTACGATCAATATGGCGAGCCGTATCCGGAAGCGACGCGCGAGGCGGTGCGCGCTGCCGATGCCATCTTGCTCGGCGCCGTCGGTGGCCCGCAATACGATACGCTGCCGCGCGACA
>NZ_JAYRLZ010000179.1:0-8817 GCF_041904975.1 Chitinimonas sp.
TAGCGTCCGTACTTCGTTCATGTGATCAGGTGAAAGATGCGCGTAGCGCATCGTCGTCTTCAATTCCGTGTGGCCGAGCGTTCGCTGTAGCGCCAAGATATTGCCGCCGTTCATGATGAAGTGGCTTGCAAACGTGTGGCGAAGCACCTGAGGCAATTGGCCTTTGGGCAAATCGATATACCCTGTCGCCAAAGCTGGACTTCAGCGAAGTTCCTGCAACTTCAAGCCTGTCATCAGTGCTCGCGACCTCGCCGCTCAGTCCAAGCGGCAAGGCGCGGACGCACTTTGCGGGCAGCATGGGCAGTGGCGCGATGCCTGTTGGTACTCAGGGTCAACTCGCTGGCGCTCGGCGCCGATCAGCTTCAATGTAGGGCGACTTGCTTTATCGGAGGCTTCCAGTGTTTGGCCTGTTCTCATCACCAACCATCCTCGACGTTGAGCTTGGCGAGTTAAAGCGCTCACGTGGAATGTGGAGAGGGCATTTTTCTTTGCAGGGTGACGCGGCTCCGCTCATTATCGATGGCCCGAAAAATGGGCCTGATCCAGATGCCATGAAGCTTGCCAAGTCTATTGCTGGCCAGTACCCGTCCTGGCGAACCGCAATTGAAAATGCGCTTGCTCAACACTTGGCCCCATATGCCGAAGCCATAGCGTCCGGCGACTTGCCCACGCCAGAGGAGCCGCTACCTGAAATGCGCTATCCAGGTGATGTATGGCCTCACGTCGTGCTCGAATTTGTTGCTGTCATGCCCCTTGATGGCAAGCCAACAATTGAATTCGGCTACCGTGTTACCTGGGATGATGAGCACACACTCGGCGCCAGGTTCCAGGATGGCCGGCTTATCGAGCTGTGCGGGAGCGTCCTGTGTCCGTAAAACGGACGCCCAATCAACGTGCCTTAAGGCTGTGAATGATTCGCTTCTGCGCCTTGCTTGGCGTTGAGATAGTGGCAAGGCGCGGGATCCTGGCGACGCACGATGCCCAGACGTGATACCAGCACCTGTCCGACTATCGACGGCTGCCAGCAGTCGGGGTCGCTGACTTGTTCCGGCCCGGCAATGGCGGTCCGCTCGGGAAACAGTGTGTGTGCTCGCCCCTTCATGTAGTCCTCTTTTGTCCGGTGGTACAGCATGGCGTTTGCAAGTGTGCGGTCATACAACTGACCTGGCCGCAGGATCGATGGTATGGATGCGCTAGGACAAGGGCAACAGGGCCGCAATGGCCTGGGCGATTTTCAGCCCGCCGCTGTGCGATGGTTCGATAGGCGATACCGATGAGTAGTCGCTGGCATCGCGGCACAGCAGGCGCAGGTCGATGATAGTAAAGCCTGCGTAGGCCGCCTCGAACAGGATGACCTCATTGAACAGTGCCAGGGCGGTGCTCAGATTTGCACTCAGGTTTGGCACCTGATCGTAAACGGTGCACACGGCGACGCGCCGGCTGGGGCCATCTTCCGGGTGGTGCACGGCTTTTAGTGCTGCCAGCACCTTGCGGTAGTCAGCGCGAAAGTCCTCGCGCATCTCGCTGAGTATGGCGAGCGCCTGCTCGACCGTTTCAACCGGCTCGATCAGCCGGCCCATGGCGCGCAAGGCATCGTTACCGCCGCTGCTCAACACCAGAAAGCCGGCGTCATCTGGCAGTTTTGCCAGCTGCTCATGCACCTGGCTGGTGATATCGCCATCAACGGCTAGGAGGCTGATCTGCCAGCCTTCGCCCAGCAGGTCGGCCAGATGTGCTGCTACCGGCTTGCCATCGCCAACATAGGCGGCATTGTCGAAAATCGAATCGCCCAACAGCACGATATGCGCGGCGTTCACCGGCTTGATCGGGGAGCTCTGCATGACGGCAGTCCTGTTTCTGACGGCTTGGCGTCAGGCGAGTCTGGCCTGACCGATTGCACGCCATCAACGCTTGCAATCGGCCGGCGGTGGAAATGGGGGGCGCCCCTATGGGAACGTTACCGACCTACTCCGGTCCAGGGGGACTTCAGTCAGCTCAACCAGCCTCGGGGCGCGTTCAACTATAGCGTACCTGTGCAGGGCAGGGTGGCTTGAGTCAGGCCAGCGTTCGGGATGGTAGTGGTTTACCCTGATCAATCGAATATTGGTTTGATAAGCATTCTCATTTGCGGAGTGGCCATGGCATACTCGCGTCCATTCACAAGACCCGGAGTATCACGCCATGATGTTTCGTCCCCTGATGATTGCCGCAGCCCTGATCGCCGCCACCCCGGTATTGGCAGAAGAAGTAACCGTGTATTCGGCCCGGATCGAGCAATTGATCAAGCCCCTGTTTGAAGCGTTTACCAAGGACACCGGTATCAAGGTGAAGTACATCACCGATAAGGAAGGCCCGCTGATGGAGCGCCTGAAGGCCGAAGGCAGCAGTACGCCGGCCGACCTGTTGCTGACAGTGGATGCCGGCAATCTGTGGCAGGCCAGCCAGCTGGGGCTGCTCAAGCCGGCTAAGTCCTCGGTGCTGGAGGCCAATATCCCTGCCCACCTGCGCGACCCCAAGGGCGAGTGGTTTGGTTTGTCGGTGCGGGCGCGCACCATGTTTTACAACAGCGAAAAGCTCAAGCCGGCCCAGCTGAGCAGCTACGAAGACCTGGCTGATCCCAAGTGGAAAGGCAAGCTGTGCCTGCGTAGCGCCAAGAAGGTATACAACCAGTCACTGGTTGCCACGCTGATAGCCCGCCATGGCGAAGCGAAAACTGAGCAGATCGTCAAAGGCTGGGTCGCCAATCTGGCCACGGATCCCTTCGCCGATGACACCATGATGCTCAAGGCGATCGCGGCTGGGCAATGCGAGGTTGGGATTGCCAACACCTATTATTTTGGCCGCCTGATCGAGAAAGAGCCCAAGCTGCCCCTGGCGCTGTTCTGGGCCAACCAAGCGAGCTCGGGTGTGCACGTCAATGTCTCCGGTGCTGGCATTACCCGCCATGCCAAGAACGAGAAAGCTGCGCTCAAACTGCTCGAGTGGTTGTCCGCTGAGTCCGCGCAAAAGCGCTATGCCGATGAAAACATGGAATATCCGGTAAACCCCAAGGTATCGGCTGATCCGATCGTGGCAGGCTGGGGCGGATTCAAACAAGATCCGGTCAACGTTGCCAAGGCCGGTGAGCTGCAAGCGGCAGCCGTCAAGCTGATGGACCGCGCAGCCTATCGTTGATGCGGCGCAAACGGGCTTGCATATCGTCCCGGGGGCAGGCTAAGGTCGCCACCTTGATGTGCAGTCGCGCCCGCTCGATGCCGGAACGTGTCGGTGCTTGCCACGCTTTGCCAGCCAAGCCGGGCTCAAACGCCCGGCTTGGCTTTGCCCTTTCATGCGAACCTTGCTTAACGCCATTCGTCCACGATTGCATACGGCGCGCCGCTACTGGCCTTTAGCGGCTGATGAGCAGCTGCTCGCCTGGCTGATCGCCAGCATCACCCTGATTCCGCTCCTGGTGCTGCTCAGCAGCCTATGGCAGCCCCAAACCGCCATCTGGGCGCATCTGGGGCAGTTCGTACTGCCCCGCTTGCTGATCAATACCGCTTGCCTGCTCGCAGGCGTGGCCTTGGGCACCTTGTTGCTTGGGGTGTCGCTGGCCTGGCTGCTGGCTGTTCACGATTTTCCCGGTCGTCGCCTGTTTGCCTGGGCGCTGGCCTTGCCGCTGGCCATGCCGGCCTATGTGCTGGCGTTTGTGCAAATCGGGCTGTATGACTACACCGGTCCGTTACAAAGCCTGTTACGCCAGGAGTTCGGCAGCTCGGACTGGTTTCCGGCCATTCGCTCCCGCGGCGGGGTGATCCTGACCCTGACCTTGACCTTGTATCCCTATGTCTATCTGTTGGCGCGCAATGCCTTTCTGACTCAGGGACAGCGCAGTCTGGAAGCGGCGGCATCGCTGGGATTAAGCCGTCGTCGCGCTTTCTGGCGCCTGTCCTTGCCGATGGCAAGACCCTGGCTGATCGGTGGCGTGACATTGGCCTTGATGGAGTGTCTGGCTGATTTCGGCACGGTCTCCATTTTCAATTACGACACATTCACCACTGCCATCTACAAAGCCTGGTTCAGCCTGTACAACCTTGCTGCCGCTTCCCAGCTGGCTTCCGTGCTGGTTCTGGCCGTGCTGCTGCTGGCACTGCTGGAACAAAGGCTGCGCGACGACAAGCGTTATGGACTCGGTCGGAGCGGTCCGGTGCGGCGTATACCGCTGGCGGGATGGCGAGGCTGGCTGGCCAGCCTGGCCTGCTGCTGTGTACTGGCGGTGGCCTTCGCGGTTCCGCTTGGACAGCTGGCTTGGTGGGCGGCTTCGGTTGCTGCCGATCAGCTCGACCGACAGTACCTCGGTTTGATCGCTCGTTCCTTGCTGCTGGCCGGCCTCGCCGCCATCTTGGTAGTGCTGCTGGCATTGTTGTTGGCCTATGCGGTACGTCGACGCCCCGATCTCGGCAGCCGGCTCGCCGCCAGGCTGGCCACGCTGGGCTATGCCATACCCGGCACGGTGCTGGCGGTTGGGGTGTTCATTCCAGTGGCCTGGCTTGATAGGCAGCTCATCGGGCTATTGCAATCGGCTGGCCATACTGTTCCCGATCAACTGCTCAAAGGCACGCTGGTGGTCATGCTGTTGGCCTATGCCGCCCGCTTCATGGCGGTGTCTTTCGAGCCGGTGCAGGCCGCCATGCAGCGCATCAGCGCCAGCCAGGAAGAAGCCGCTGCCTCGATGGGCCTGGGCCGTCTGGCCCGTCTGTGGCGTCTGCATTTGCCCTTGCTGCGTGGCGGTTTGTTCACCGCTGCGTTGATGGTGTTTGTCGATGTCATGAAAGAAATGCCGATCACCTTGATGACCCGCCCGTTTGGCTGGGACACCCTGGCGGTGCGGATTTTCGAACTGACCAGTGAAGGCCAGTGGGAGATGGCGGCCTTGCCGGCCATCAGCCTCGTGCTGGTCGGCCTCGCGCCGGTGGTATTGCTGGCCCGGCAAACGGAGCACACCCAATGATTTCGCCCGTACTGAACATCGAGCATATTGCCGTCGCCTATGGCAACAGGACGGTGTTGCAGCAGCTCTCGCTCACCCTGTCTGCCGGGGAGATCGGTTGCCTGCTCGGTCCTTCCGGCTGCGGCAAAACCACTGCCTTGCGGGCGGTAGCTGGTTTCGAAACGCTGGCAGCCGGCCAGATCCGCATTCATGGCGATCTGGTGGCCGGTGCAGGGCAGCATTGCCCGCCTCAGCGTCGCGGTGTCGGCATGGTGTTCCAGGATTACGCACTGTTCCCGCACTTGAGCGTGGCGGGCAATATCGGCTTTGGCCTGCATTCGCTGACCCGGTCGCAGCGTCAGCTACGGGTCGCAGAGCTGCTGCAGACCGTAGGCCTTGCTGACTTGGCTGATCGCTATCCGCATCAGCTCTCCGGCGGCCAGCAACAGCGGGTTGCCTTGGCTCGCGCCATAGCACCCGCACCCCGGCTATTGTTGCTGGACGAGCCGTTTTCCAATCTTGATGTCGAACTGCGCGAACGTTTGTCGCACGAAGTGCGCGACATTCTCAAGGCGCAAAACATGACGGCCCTGCTCGTCACCCATGATCAGCACGAAGCCTTTGCCATTGCCGACCGCATCGGCGTGATGCAAGGCGGGCGCCTGCTGCAATGGGATAGCGCCTATGCCCTGTATCACGAACCGGCCGAGCGCTTTGTAGCCGACTTTGTCGGGGAAGGGGCTTTTCTTCCTGCCACCGTCTGTGCGCCCGGCGAGCTCGAGTCCGAGCTGGGCCGGCATGCTTGCGCAGCCATGCGTCATCAGGCGGTGGGCGACCAGGTGCTGGTCTTGCTGCGACCGGACGATGTACAGCATGTCGACGACAGCCGGCTGCGTGCCGTCGTGGTGAAAAAAGCGTTCCGTGGTGCCGAGTTTCTCTACACTCTGGCCCTGCCATCGGGCGCCCGGCTACTCAGCCTGGTGCCCAGCCACCACGATCATGCCATTGGCGAAGCGATCGGCATCAAGCTGGAGATAGACCACCTGATTGCGTTTGCGCAATAGGCATCATTGCCTGCGTCTTCAGGAATCGGCGCGCCGACTTGCGATAGTATTGGCGCCCTTTTCTGCCCATCGGAATGCCGTTCACCATGCCCTACCGCTATGAATTTGGTCGTTCTACCTTTGATGAGTCGCGTGCCGAACTCACCGTCAATGGCTTGACCATCGATATCCAGCCGCAGTCGTTGCGTATTCTCAGCATCTTGCTGGCGCATCAGGGCGAGGTGGTGACGCGGCAGGAGCTGGAGGAGCAAGTCTGGTTCGGCCGCTTTGTCGGTGACAATGTGCTGGCCAGCGCCATCACCCGCCTGCGGGCGGCCTTGGGTGCCTCCAATGCCGGGTTGATCGAGGCGATCCCGCGTATCGGCTACCGCATTGCCGTACCGGTGCAGCGCACGGCAATCAGCGACGGTGACGGCGGTGGCGGTACATTGCGCGTTGGGCAGCCGGTTCCTGGGCGCAGCGAATTCACGCTGGAGCGGCAGCTGGGGCAGTCGGCCAATGCAGAGGTGTGGCTGGCACACCATGGCAAGTCGCGGGTTGAGCGGGTTTTCAAATTTGCGCCCGATACGGGCCAGCTTGCCTTTCTCAAGCGCGAAGCCACCCTGGCGCGGGTGCTGTACGAGCATCTCGGCCCGCGCCGCGATCTGGTACAGCTGCATGACTGGAACTTCGATAGCGCACCGTTTTTCCTGGAAAGCGATTACGGCGGCGAGGACCTGCTGAGCTGGAGCCAGACCGATGCACGGCTGGCGCAGCTGAATAGGGAAGAGCGTCTGGCCCTGTTCCGCCAGATCGCCGAGGTGGTGGCGGCCGCACATAGCGTGGCAGTGATCCATAAGGATCTCAAACCGGCCAATATCCTGATCCAGCAGGAAGAACAGGGCTGGCAGATCAAGCTGGTGGACTTTGGCAGCGGCCGGCTTACCGATCCGGAACGTTTGCGTGACCTGGGCCTCACGCAGCTGAATGTCAGTGGCGTCAATACCCTGCATGCCGATAGCCCCAGCGGCTCGATGATGTATATCGCCCCGGAAATCCTGCGTGGCGAAGTGTCAAGCGAGCGCTCTGATGTCTATGCCCTCGGTGTGCTGCTGTATCAGCTGCTGGCCGGAGACCTGCGCCGGCCGATGGCGCCGGGTTGGGAGCGCGATATCGACGATGCGCTGCTGCGCGAAGAATTGGCCCGTGCTACCGATGGCGATATCGAGCGGCGTAGCGCCAGCGTGGCGGAGTTATTGAGCCACCTGGGAAACCTGCCGGCCCTGCGCGAGGCCCGCGCCAGCGAGGAAGCTGCCGTTGCGCAGCAGGCGCGCGACCGCGAAGCCGCGCGTCGCGCCAGGCAACGCCGGCCCTGGGTAATCGGCGTGATTGCCGCGCTGAGCATCGGTCTCGCTTCCACCTTGTATGCCTATATGAAGCTGGGGCATAGCGAAAAGCAGCTGGCGCGGCAAAGCCGCAATTTGATGGCGCTCAATCGCTTTCTCAGCGAAGACTTGATCGCTGCCGCCAGTCCGGGCTTGGTCGGGCACCCGAACCCCACCATGAAGGAGGCGATCGAGCGGGCTGCCAGCAGGCTTTCCGCACCAACGAGCGACTACTCCGATGAGCTGCGCGCCAATCTGCATGTCGCCATGCAGAGCGCCTTCATCGGGAGCGAAGAATTCGGGCAAGCCTTGCAGCAGGGGGAACTGGCGCTGAAGATGGTGAATAGATCAGCGGAGCCGGATATCGAGCTTGCCGATGATGCGCGCTTGATGAATGTGCAGGCATTGCTGAATCTGAGCCGAATCAAGGAAGCGCGGCAGCAACTGGATGCATTGTCGGCTTCCCTGGCTCGCCACGGTTCGCGGGTCACCGAAACACAAGTGCGTTTCTGGTATCTGCAGGGCACGGCAGAGCAGCTCAACTATGACTGGGAGGCCTCGCGCAAGCATTTCGCCAAGGCGAGCGAGCTGCTCGCTCGCCTTCCCGAGCATGGTGATATCCTGGAAAACTATCTCGAGCATGACTACGCGGAGTCAACCAGGCTCGCAGGTCATACGGCCGAAGCGATCGCCCTGTACGGCAAGGCGCTCGCGCGGCTCGAAGCAAAATACGGGAATGGCAATGCGTTTACTTGCGGCTCGAAACAAGGTCTGGCTGATGCATTGAACAACCAGCAGCTGATTGAGGAGGCCATTGCGATGGCGAAGCAGGCTATCAGCTGTACCAAGGCGGTTACCGGCGAGGAATCGACCAATTACGCCGGTTCATTGCGCGTCATCGCCAATGTCTATTACAACAGCCAGCGTTGGCAGCAGGCGGCCGATTCGTTTGAACAGGCGTCTTTGGTGTTTGCCAAGGTGTATGGCGATACGGCGATGGAGACGCTGGTGACCCGTCACAATCAGGCACTCAGTCTGGATCATGCCGGCCAGTCGGCCAAGGCAATGCAGATGCATCTTGATGTGCTGCAGCGGGCCCGCACCAGTCTGCCCAAGGGGCACCCGACCTTGCAGCTCGCCAGCTATTACGTAGCGAGTGCTTGGCTCGACCAAGGGCAGACCAAGGGGGTGAATGATCTATTGGACGGGCTGGACCCAAGGCAGCTGGCAAGCACGGATAACGATCCGGCGTGGAAGGGGCTGCTCGATTATCAGAAAGGTCGGCTGAAGCTGATGCTGGGTGAGTCGGCGGCCGGCACGGCCTTGTTGAATGCCGCTGCTGCCGAGATACGTGCCAAGGCGCCTGTCGACTACAAGGCAGTACTCGAAGATATCGAAGCCCTGCTGTCCAAGGTGCGCC
>NZ_JAYRLZ010000458.1:0-1571 GCF_041904975.1 Chitinimonas sp.
TATGACTATGTGAAGATCAATGCCGACTATCGCAGCTGATTAAAGCTGAAATCAGCGTACGAATCCTTCTCCCGCAAGCGGGAGAAGGTGGCCCGCAGGGCCGGATGAGGGCCGGCTGATTTACCGTAATGCTTGCAATCGCCCCTCACCCCCGGCCCCTCTCCCGCCTGCGGGCGAGGGGTGTGCAAGATCATGCGGGCTGCTCGGCAAGGAATTCCGCCACTTCCTGGCATAGCTGGTGGAACATCTCATCCATCGGCAGCAAGAGGGCGCGGGCTTCGTGCAGGTTTTGCGCGCGTAGCTGCCGCTCCATGGTTTCGGCGCAGCGGGCGATGGCTGTGGCGCCGATGCTGCCGCTGCCGCCCTTGATGGCATGGGCAGTCTGCAAGGCGTGATCGTAGTCGGCAGCCAACAGCTGCGGACCGAGGCTGGACAGGCGGCGGGCCGTGTCGTCGATATACAGCCGCACCAAGGTCAGCAGGAAATCCACGTCACCATCGAGATTGGCCAGTATCGCCTGCGGCAGGAATACCGCCTCCCTGGGCTTGGCCGGTTCATCCGGCGCCGCCTGCGTCATTGCGCCGGGCGACTTCACATGCTCGGCAATCACCGCCAATAGCTCGGCCTGGCGGATCGGCTTGGTGGCAAAGCCATTCATGCCGGCGGCAAAGCAGCTGCCCTTCACATGGTCGAATGCGCTGGCGGTCAGCGCTACCACCGGCACCGGTTCGCGCCCGGCTTCTTTCTCCTTGACCCGCAGCCGTTCGGTGGTTTCCAGGCCGCCCATGCCGGGCATATTCAGGTCCATCAGAATGATGTCAAAGCGGTGGGCCTCGGCCAGCCGCAGGGCAGCAAAGCCCGATTCGGCCGTCTGCACCCGCCAATTGGCCTGCTTTTTCAGCATGCGCTCGGCCACCTGCCGGTTCACTTCGCTGTCGTCGACTACCAGAATCGACAAGGGCGCACCCTGCAGGGAGATCAAGTGCTGATCCTGCCCGGCTTGGCTCTCCTGCCCGCGATGATGGGCCTGCCGCGCAATGGTGAAGTGAAAGGTGCTGCCCATCCCCGGCGTGCTTTCCACCCAGATGCTGCCGCCCAGCAACTCGGCCAGATCCTTGCAGATGGCAAGCCCCAGGCCGGTTCCGCCAAAGCGGCGCGTGGTGGAGGTGTCGGCCTGGGAAAATGGCTCGAAAATATGCGCCAGCCGGTCTGCCGGTATGCCGATGCCGCTGTCTTGCACGGTGAATTCGATCAGCTCCGGCTCGGCCGCCGGCACCGCGCATACCAGTACCTCGCCTTTCTCGGTGAACTTGATCGCGTTATTGATCAGATTGGTAAGAATCTGCCGCAGCCGCGTCGGGTCGCCCGATTGCATATCGCCCAGGTCCGGCGACAGGTAGCCGCTCACCTCCACGCCCTTGAGCTGGGCCTGCATGCTGGCTACCCGTACCGTGTCGTTGACCAGCTGGTGCAGTGAATACGGTATGGTCTCGGCCTCGACCAGGCCGGCTTCGATCTTGGAAAAGTCGAGTATCTGGTTGACGATGGCCAGGAGCTGATCGGCCGACGAT
>NZ_JAYRLZ010000180.1:0-8804 GCF_041904975.1 Chitinimonas sp.
CGCGGGGGGGGGGGCGCCCCCCCCCTCCCGTCCCCCCCCCCGCGCCGGCCCCCCCCCCCCCCCCCCGGTGCCCCCCCGACGAAACGCGATCCGCCGACAAAACGTCAACAGAGCCTAGGCAAGGGGAGGGACGCAGGGGGCGGCGGTGGTACCATTGCGCGTTTTATATTCTCGGTAGGTACAGCCATGTCACACCGCGCCTGGGTGGATACCGCCATCCAAAGAATCGAGGCGGATTTCAACCGCTCGGCCGACACCCATCTGATTCCGCTGGATTTGCCGGGCTATCCGGATATCACCGTGTACTTCAAGGATGAATCCAGCCATCCGACCGGTAGCCTCAAGCACCGGCTGGCACGCTCGCTGTTTCTGTATGCGCTGGCCAATGGCTGGTTGCGCCCGGGCCGGCCGGTGATCGAAGCGTCCAGCGGCTCGACGGCGGTGTCGGAGGCCTATTTCGCCCGCCTGTTGGGCTTGCCGTTTATTGCGGTGATGCCGGCCTCGACTTCGCCGGACAAGATCGCAGCCATCGAGTTTTACGGCGGCCGCTGCCATCTGGTGGAGCAAGCCGGCGCCATCAATAGCGAATCGCAGCGCTTGGCGCAGGAAACCGGCGGCCACTTTATGGATCAGTTCACCTATGCCGAGCGGGCTACCGACTGGCGTGCCAATAACAATATCGCCGAGTCGATCTTCAAGCAGATGGCAGAAGAGCCGTCGCCGATCCCGGCCTGGATCGTGTGCAGCCCCGGTACCGGCGGCACCAGCGCTACCCTGGGCCGCTACGTTCGCTACCGGCGCCACGACACGCGCATTCTGTGCGTCGATCCCGAGACCTCGACCTTTTTTGACTACTTTGCAAGCGCCCAGAGCGGAAAGCCCGACGCCAGCCTGACCTTGCCCTGTGGCTCGCGCATCGAAGGTATAGGCCGGCCACGGGTGGAGCCGAGCTTTATCCCCAGTTGTGTCGACACCATGCTCAAAGTGCCCGATGGATTGAGCCTCGCGGCCATGCGCTATGTCAGCAAGCGCCTGGGGCGCCGGGTGGGCGGGTCCACCGGCACCAACTTCATCGGCGTGCTGTGGCTGGCGCAGCATATGCAGGCGGCCGGACAGGGCGGCTCCATCGTCACCATCCTGTGCGATGCCGGTGAGCGCTATGCGCATAGCTATTACAACCCTGACTGGTACGCGGACCAGGGTATGGACTGCGCTCTGGATGACGCCAGCCTTGCTGCAATGTTGAGCGGCGAGGCGCTGTCAGGGTTGCGGGTGGCTGGTGAACTTGTTTGAGGCCATGAGTTGCAATTGCCCGGCCAGTTGCTCGCTGAACAGGCGTGCCGCCTGCGGGGTGGGGTGCAACTGGCTGCAGAACAAGCTGCCATCGTTGATCAGGATCTGCTCCGGATGCTGCCAGGCCGAGGCGGCAAACGGGTAGCGGCTGCGCATTTGCGCAAAATAGCCGTGCCAGCGCGGTAGATCGGCGCTGCTAGTCATGATCGGTGGTGCCCGCAACAGCAGCTTGACCCGGCGCTTGGCCAGCTCGTCGGACAGCTGTGCCAGCTGCGCCATGGCTGCTTCATGCAGATGTCCCAGATGCCAGGCGCTGAGGCGATCGATCAGCGTTGCATGGCTGGCCAGCAGCTGGTCGGGCAGGCTGGCGCCGGCATGCACGCTGGAACCCAGGCTGCTGCCAGGCTTGCAGCCAAGATAGTCGCCACGTGAATCGCGCAAGTGCGCTTCGGTCCAGAAAGTGGCGTCGCTTGGCGCGGACGGGCCAAACCAGATGCCGATGGCCGAGCGCTCTGCATAGATGTTCTCGCGCGAGGTGGGCCAGATGCCGACCTGGGTGGTGGGAACCGGCAAAGTCCAGCCACTGTGCAAATCATCCAGATCAATGCCGAGCAGCATGCGGCTGGAATACACCACGGTGTCGCCAGGTCGGGCCAGGTGGCGCGCCAGTGCCAGGGTACGGCGGTAGTCGTCGGCCTCGTTCATCAGGCCGAAGTTGGCAGCTGGCAAACCGAGCTTCGCCTCCAGCACTGCCGCTTGCAAACCGGTCACTGCATTGGAGCCGCCAACGATGATGATGCGCGGCCGGTCGGCACTGCGCTGCGCCAGGTGCTGTTCGGTTGCCTGCAACCATTGCAAGGTCTCATGCACGCGGTTGCCGGGCAGGTAGACATCGATGAACGGCCGGACGAAAACCAGCAGCAACACCAGCAATAGCCAGGGCAGCAGCCGGCGCCACGATGCACGCCGCCGCCGCCATGTGCTCAGGCTCGTGTGTCTAGATGCCGGCATATACCGCCCCTTCGCTGCCGGCTTCGACTGCCAGCAGCAACAGGGCCGCCAGCGGCACGCGCAGCGCCGGTTTCAGCAAAAGCCGGTATGGGCGGCCGCTGTGCAAGCTCAGCGCCTCGCCGAGCATCAACACAGCAAACAAGGCGATGCCGAACCAGGCGAGCGCGCTGGCGCCGCCTATCGCGGTAAACAGATCGGGCAACAAGGTCTGCCAGTTTTGCAAGTCGGTAAACGCTTGAAAGTGCTTGGCCAAGGCGGCGCGATTACTCATGAATAGCAGGCGACCCATGATCAATACCAACCACAGCGCCGGCAGGCCGAGCCAGCGCAAGCGCCTGCTTCTTGAAAACCACAGCACATAGCTCAAAAACGCCAGCGCATGCCAGGCACCCCACAGCAGAAAGTTCAGGGTCAGGCCGTGCCAGAGAGCCGACACCAGAAAGGTCAGCATGGTGGCGAGAATCAGCGAGGCGCGGCTCGGGCCGAATGCCTGGCGCATCGGCTGGAACAGATGCTCGCGTAACCAGCGGCCCAGGCTGGTATGCCAACGCTGCCAGAAGTCGCGCAGATTGCTGGCAAAGAACGGGCTGTGGAAGTTCATGGTGATGCGCAGATTGAGGATCCAGCCCGCGCCAACGGCCATCATGCTGTAGCCGGCAAAGTCACAATACACCTGCAGCTCGAAAGCCGTGGCCCCGGCTAGCGCGCCCAGCAGCGGATTGCTGCCTTGGTACTGCCAATATTGGCGGATCAGGCTGGCGGCCACCAGATTGTAGACCGCACCCAGCAAGATCCAGCGCAGACCGACGTCGATATGGCGCGGACACAGCCGCCAGCGAAAGTGTTCCAGGCGGTTCAGCCAGTTGGCGGTTTCCAGCGGGCCGCATAAAAATCGCGGAAAGTACAGGCAGTACACCAGATAGGCGACAAAGCGGCGCGGCGAAGCATGGCGCTCTGGCTCACGCCAGTGGGCGACGTTGTAGGCAATCATGGTCAGGATGAGAAAGGGCAGGCCGAGCAGGCTGGCCAGCGCTGTGGTACTGGCAGGCTGCCCGAGCGTTCGCACCCAACCATGCCATTCGGCAATACCCAGCAGGGCGCACCAACTCAGCAAGGAGGCGCAATGCAAGCCGGTACGCAGACGTGGGTAAAGCAGGCCGGGAAGGATGAACAGCAGGTAGTTGCCGGTGGCAAGGCCCAAGGCGACGGCCGGGACCATGTGGTTATTGCAGAGAAAGCCGATGGCCCAGCAAGAGCCTGCCAGCAATAACCACAATGAAAAGCCGCTACAGTGCGGCGCGGCCCATGCAGCAGCAGGCGCCGGTGATGGCGCCAAGACTAAGCGTGTCACGCTTATTCCTCCCTCGAATTACCTGATTGCCGCTTCTTTGGCGGCGCTTGGTCATTGCCTTGTATGCCAAGGTCATGTTTTTGCAAATTGTCAACTGTGGATTTTACCAGAGCTACAACTGTTGCATTATTTTGTTGCGTAAACGCCAGCTTGAAGGGGTTTAAGCGAGGCGCAGGAGAAAGCACTGCAAGCATGGCTTTCATCAGGACCGGTATTTCGTCCAGAGCGCCGGTTCCGCCGTGCCAGGATTGCGCGTGCGGGAATAGCTGCCGGGATGCTTCGCTTCCCCGGTTTTGCCGCAGCATTGTGCAGGGAGTCGGCTAGCTTGCTGCTTGTTCAGCCAGCGCGGAGGCCACAAGGTCAATGCGTATTGATGCCTTGCAGGTGCTTTGGCGGAGCGCATGGTCTCGAGCGATTCTTCTCGGCGCATCCAAAAGTACAAGGGCCCACCGTTTCCGGTGAGCCCTTGTTTACGTTTCCCTAGTCAATGACCATAGGGCAGCGGTGGCGGTAGTTCAGCTATTGCACCACCGTGAATGCCTGGCTGCTGCCATCGCCATTGTTGATCACTACCTGGGCTTGCTCGTTCAACCACCAGGCTTGATTGAGCTTGTCTGACGGAGTCTTGCTTAGTGCGAAGCCAGGCTTGAGCTTGAAGACGTTACCCTTGATCGTCAGCGTGGCAATGCCGGTCTCGATGCTGACCTGCACCTTTGCCTTGGCATCCAGGGCAAAGACCGCCTGCTTGAGCGCGTCGAGATTGGCAGGGGCCGGGACCAGCACCGTGCTTTGCTGCTGATCGTTGTAACTGAGTTCGCCATTGGCTTCGACAATCAGGCCAATCCGGCTATCGGGCTTGCCTTGCCACACCGGGCGTACCCGGTATTCAGTACCGCCCTGCTTGAGACCACCATTTTGGCTCAGTGTGTAGCTGCCGTCGTTCTGGACGGAGGCATTGCCGAAACCCAGTGCGTGGGCCTGGGTAACAATCCGGTAAGGCTGATTGACAGCAGGAGCCAGCGCCAGCTGATAACCGCCCGCCGAGAAGCGGATCCGGCCATCGTCCTGAACATCGAAACCATCCGGCACGCTGGTATCGATCAGCACATCACCGGTGATGCGGAATGTCTCGGGCAGTTTGGCCTTGATGGCGTCTGCATGCTTGAGCGAATAAACACCCCATTGGTTTTGCGAAAGCTGGCTGGCGTCGAGCCCGGCCGTGTCGAGGAAGCGTTGCTTGAGGGTTTTGCCCTTGCCAAGGCGGATAGAGCTGCCATCCAGGTTGGGTTGCTTGGCATCAACCATGATGCTGGCAATCGACGGGTCGACCGGGGCCAGTTTGTCACCGATCAGCAAACTGCTGTCGCTGATGGTGCCGGCGCGCAGCCTGCTGACCTGGTTGTCGCCATCAAACGACACTGTTTCTCCGGCCAGCAACTTGTTGTCAGCCAGCGAGATTGCGCGCTTGGTGCTGGTGCGCAGAGTATCCGGCAGGGCCAGACAGCCGCTGACGACACCGATATCGCGTGCATTGTTGCTGCCCATCTGCGCTTCCAGCACGGTGCTACCAGAGCCCGCACAGGCTGCCAGCACCTGGTCTCCCAGCGCTATCAGCGCCTTGCCGGCCGCGCTCTTCAACGTGATTTTGCCGCTAAGCGACTGGATAAGCGGGATGTAAGCGCCCTTGCTGGCGATACCGGCAAATTGAATCCGGCCCGAACCACTGATTTCCAGCAGGTTATTGCTGCCCATCTCGACATACACTGTCGATCCATTGCCAGGCAGGGATAATGTTGCCGGGGTGATCGAACCTGGTGGAGGGGGCGTGCCATCGCTGCCGTTGGCGCTTGCCAGGGCAACCTTCAGCGGGGCGATACAGCTTGCATTGCTGCCGCCATTGCGTCCGGCGCACTCCCAGCTCCAGGAGCCATTGCTGACCAGATTGACCGCATCGCCGACCTTGCAAAGATCGCTGCCGGGCGCGCTGGTTACGGCAATACCGTCAGCGCGGCCGCAGGCGCCTTCGATTGGGGTTGCAGGTGTTGGCGTCCCACGCGTGACCGTAATGGTATAGGTCGTGCTCATGGTGCCATCCTGGGAGGTCACCAGCACCGTGATGGTGTTGCTGCCCGCATTCAACGCCACTGGAGCGCCGTTCCCGCTGGCGACCGCATTCCCATTGACCTTGACCGTCGCCGAGCCTGCAACGGTCGGAGTAATGATGATGGTGCCAACACTATTGCTTACGCTGGCGGAATAAGTTTTGGTATTGGCAGAAAAAACCGGGCTAAGACTAACGCTGTCAATTTGCAAATTTGCCAACGCAGGGCCATTCGATGGCGGAGCTTGCACATATTGCGGTGTGCCATTGCTCCAGCACTGCGCTTCGCTATTCATCAGCAGTGCGCAAGTTGTGCCAGACGACGTTAGCGCAATTGCGTTGTTTACGCCTTGAATGACAACAGGCACGAGGATGTGATCGCTGGACTGGTTGCCATTTCCCAGCCAATTGCTGAAACCGGCGCCTTTGACGCTACCATCGGGATAGACTGCATAGGCCATATGATGACCCAACGTCAGCTTGGAAAATCCGGCTGCCGAGGTGTTCCATTCGGTTGCAGTTGTTGGCGTATGGACGGGGCCAGAGCTACCAGTTGCCAGCTCTCCGAAAAAATTTCCCCAACTTGTCCAGCAAATGACTTTTCCATCGCTTTGCACAGCACAGTATTGATCTGCGCCACCATTGGCAGCGATCAGATCCCTTGCGCCGGAAACCCCTGCAACAGTGTGGACTAACGGATTGGAGACATCGTCAGACCAACATTTGACTGTACCGTCGTTGATCAAAGCACAGTAACCACCATTTCCCCCCCCAATTCGGATTGCACCGCTAATGCCAGGAATGGCTACTGGTTGGGCGCCATATGACGCAACGGAACCCAAGGATGGGCCCCAGCATTTGACAGTGCCATCATTAAGCAGCGCGCAAGTGCTACCCGCATTGGCAAGCGCGGAAACCCCGGTCAGGCCGGTAACTGGCGCAGGGTGGAATTGCGTTGCAGGCGAAGTGTCCGGATCGGTGGTGCCACGGCCCAGCTGGCCTTTGTCGTTTAGGGTTCCCCAGCACTGCACAGTACCGTCATTGATGACTGCGCAGGCAAATCGATGGTAGCCGGAAACGCTTTTCGCATTGATCAGACCATTGATCTGGTGAGCATATTGGTAACCGGAAGCGCCATCTTGCAGTTCGCTGTCGTAGGCGCAACGAACCGTGTCGTCATTCATGACCATGCATGCGCCGGTATTGATGGCATGAATTGATTTGATGCCCGACAAATTCCCTGCCTGCGCGTGCAGCGCAAATACCCCCATCAAAATCATCAACATTCCGCGCAAGCATGCTTCGATGGCACGCGTACGCGCCATGCCGAGCATGACTGCTATTGCACTTCGCTTGTCCTGCATCGCTTGATCCCCTGTTTGTATCGAATCTTTCCCGAGCGAATTGCACAGACTGCGCCTTGTCTCGGGCCGCGCGCACTGTAGCGCGGCGACGAAATATGCCAATGGCAATTATTTACGTATTTTGGTTATGCGAAAGGAAGGCGGAATGCAGCTGATCGGCCGACTTTGCTAGTGAAGATCGTTGCAAAGGCATGAAAGCCTTGCAGGAACAGGCCCGCAAATGACAATTGAATGCATGGCGTGTGGGCTCGACATTGCAGGTGCGGATTTCTGCGCAAGTGCGGCTGTGCAAAACTACCGGGCAAAACAGGGCGCCACCGGACGGGGCGACAGGGTGTATGTGGACCAATTGCACCAAGCGATCCGGGCCATGCGTGGTGGAAGCGATAGCGCAAGCGGCAGGCCGAATGCCATGTCCTGCGAGGCGGGGAGCTCAGGCCTGGCGGCCTTGCGCCGTGCGTGTCTTACTGCCGCAGGCGCGCGCTGAAGCCTTGCACCGCCTGCTGCTCGCCCATCACGATCAGCACGTCGCCGGCGCACAGTATGGTGTCTGCCGGCGGGTTGAACTGGTACGGCGCGCTGCCGGCGCGCTGGAGGGCGAGCAGGCTGGCGCCGGGGTGGGCTTCCAGCTGCAGCGTAGCAAGGGCCTGGCCCAGCCAGCGCGAGTCGTGGGGCAGGGCGATTTCTTCGGCGATGATGGTCTGCTCGGGCGAGCGCAGCATCATGTCCAAGAGGGTGATGGCATTTGGTTGCACCAGCTCCATCAGCATGCGCACCCCGCCGATGAAATTGGGCAGCACCACCCCGTCGGCACCGACGGCGCGCAGCTTGCGCTGGGCGCTCTCGTCCACCGCCTTGGCGACGATGCGCAGATCGGCGTTCAGCTCACGCGCCGTCAGCACCACAAACACATTGTCGGCATCGTGGTGCAGGCAGGCCACCAGGCCGGCAGCGCGGGCGATGCCGGCGCGAGCCAGCACCTCGTCCTGGGTGGCGTCGCCTTCCACCACCAGCAGGCCACGGTCGCGCAAGGCTTGTACCCGGGCGGCATCTTGCTCGATCACCACAAAGGCCTGATGCACGCGCTGCATGCCTTCCACCACATAGCGGCCGGTAGAGCCATGGCCGCAGACGATATGGTGGCGGCTGAGGCGGTCGATGGATTTTTGCATGGCACGTCTCCGGATGGCGCGAACCAGTTGGCCCTCGATGATCAGGCTGGCGATGGATGAGGCGGCGTACACCAGCATGGCCGAGCCGAACAGGATCAGCAGCATGGTGAATACGCGGCCGGGGGTATCGAGTGGATTGACCTCGCCATAGCCGATGGTGGCGAGGGTAATCACCGTCATATACAGGCCGTCGAACCAGGACCAGCCTTCCACCCACACATAGCCGAGCGTGCCGGCAGCCAGGGTCAGGCTGACCAGAAGGGTGAGCTGCAGCAGTTTGCGGGTGATGGAATCCAAGGTCGGCCGGGCAGGGCGGTGAAAGCCGGAAAGCTAACACGGGCAAGGCGCGGTGTCGCCGTTTGTGGGAGCGCCATCAAGTTATAACGCGAACTATCCCTAGGCTCTGTTGACGTTTTGCCGGCGGATCGCGTTTCGTCGGAAAGCCGCCAGGCGCAAGGCGTTGTGCACGCAAGGTAGTGATCTACCTCAGTGCGCAACAACACAGCGCCTGG
>NZ_JAYRLZ010000459.1:0-1564 GCF_041904975.1 Chitinimonas sp.
TGCCCAGCCAGCCGATACATCGCGCCTGCCCGCTCTGTCTGAACGACCCGGCAAACCAAGCCGTACTGCTTGCATGGAAGCTGCCCCTGATGCTGAGCTGCCCGCTGCATGGCTGCTGGCTGGAATCCTATTGGGGCGTGCCTGGGCGGTTTCTCGGCTGGGAGAACGCCGACACTGCGTCGCGCACCGCCAGCGACGCGATTGCAGTGATGGACCGGCGTACCTGGCAGGCACTGACGACCGGCCATGTGGAACTGCCGTGCCGACGCATCCACGCTGGATTGTGGTTTCGACTGCTACGCACGCTGCTCGATGAGCTGAACACCCCGCTTTCGGCGTGCGGAACCTACGCGGGGTATCTCCGCCAAGTCTGGCAAGGCTGCGGGCATCCGCTGCGTGCTGGGCAAAGTCTGTGGCGACCGTATGAAACCCTGAACCCGGCAATACGGTTGCAGATGCTGGAGGCGGCGGCAACGGCAATCAGCTTGATTGAGGTGAGGGATATAAGCCCGCCGGGCGAGCATGCAAAGCTGTTCTGGTCCGAACCCCAAACCGGTTTCACCAGTGGCCTGTCGGCGAAAACGCCGAAGCCCGAACCCGTCGATCACTGGCAACGGGCAATCCAGGCCATCGATGAGGCCATCATTGAAGCGCGGCACGACCCCGAGACGGCACGCTCGCTGTTCGCGTTGGCTTCCTATGGTCGGCGCGACCCCGCTTCCCTGGAACAGTTGCGCGCCACCTTCGCAAAGGAAGGCATCCCCACGGAATTTTTGTCACATTACGAGCCTGATGAGCCCTTTGCATGTCTTAGACAGAATGACGGGTTAAGTGACAAATTTTGACGACCAGAACTTTCCGGTTCACACTGTCACATAATCGAACGTATATGTGACAGGTGCAAGATGCTGATTGGCTACATGCGGGTATCGAAGGCAGACGGCTCACAGGCCACCGACTTGCAGCGCGATGCGCTAGTCACTTCTGGCGTCGATCCCACCCAACTTTACGAGGATCAGGCGTCTGGCAAGCGCGAAGACCGCCCTGGCTTGGCGAGCTGCCTAAAGGCGCTGCGCGAGGGGGATACGCTGGTGGTGTGGAAACTGGACCGGCTCGGGCGTGACCTGCGCCACCTGATCAATACCGTCCACGACCTGACCGGCCGTGGTGTCGGACTGAAGGTGCTGACCGGCCACGGTGCGACCATCGACACCACGACGGCCGCCGGCAAGCTGGTCTTCGGCATCTTTGCCGCGCTGGCCGAGTTCGAGCGCGAACTGATCGCCGAGCGCACCGTGGCGGGCCTGGCCTCGGCACGGGCGCGCGGTCGGAAAGGTGGCCGGCCGTTCAAGATGACGGCCGCCAAGCTGCGCCTGGCGATGGCGGCAATGTGCCAGCCCGAAACCAAGGTCGGCGACCTGTGCCAGGAACTCGGCATCACGCGACAGACCCTGTACCGACACATTTCCCCAAAAGGCGAGTTGCGCCCAGATGGGACGAAACTACTCAACCGTACCTGACAAGTAGTCAGCCTCCGCCTGACGGCGGCGAATCGCAAGCGCTC
>NZ_JAYRLZ010000460.1:0-1557 GCF_041904975.1 Chitinimonas sp.
CCCGGCTCGCTAAGTTTTGAAGTGCAGGATGTGCCGGCGATTGCCGCCGCAGCCCACGCCACCGGCGCGGTCGTGGTGGCCGACAGTACCTGGGCCACGCCGCTGGGCTGGCCATCGTTCGCACTGGGGGTGGATGTATCGATCCATGCCGCCACCAAATATATCGTCGGTCACTCCGATGTAATGATGGGCGTCACCCTGTGCACCGAGGCACTGGCGCCCACCCTGCGCCGCAGCCACCGCGAACTGGGCCTGATGGTATCGAGCGACGACGCCTATCTGGCCCTGCGTGGCCTGCGCACCCTGGCGGCCCGGCTGGCCCAGCACAAAACCAACACCGCGCACCTGGTGCAATGGCTGCAGCAGCAGCCCGAGGTGGAACGCCTGCTCTACCCGCCGAACCCCGACGATGCCGGGCACGCCCTGTGGCGACGCGATTTTCACACCGATTACGCCTGCGGCCTGCTCGGCGTGCTATTCCGCGCCGATATCCGCCCCGAGCAGGTCGAGGCGCTGACCAATGCCGCCAGTCTGTTTGGCATCGGCTTCAGCTGGGGTGGCTATGAAAGCCTGATCCTGCCCACCCAGCCGGGCAAGATGCGCACAGTGAGCGAGCGCTGGCGCGACCGCCAGCTGCTGCGCCTGCATATCGGCCTGGAAGCACCAGCCGATTTACAGGCCAGTCTCGACGAGGGATTTGCGGCGCTGCGCAGCGTGTAAACCCCACCGCGTGCTGACGACGGCCAAGCCATCTGCTGGCGCTGTGCTCAGAACTTCAATTCAGCCACCGCGCGAATCAGGCGATAGGTGCGCAGCGCCGTGTCCCGGCTTTGCGCAAGGTCGCCGTTAGCAATGCGGTGAATGGTGCGATCGTGGTCACGATACAGATTGCTGGCGACCAGACGCAGCTGTGCCGATTGATCGAGCTTGTAAAGGCCGTACAGCTCAAGCGTGCGCTGATTGGCAGCAAATACTGACTCATCTTGCGAAACCCTCACCCAGCCGCGACGCACGAAGCCGAAATTGCCACCAGCCGACAGCGAACCGTTAGCAAACACATAGTCCAGCCCCAGATTCATTGAAAATGGGTTCTGGCTGCCAACGCGATTATCGGGGCCAGGTATGGCATCGACGCGGCTTTGATACCAATTGGCACTGGCGCGCAGACTCAGTGGTGGCGCCTTGTCGAGCAGCTGCGCCAGCTTGAACCGCGCCTCTAGTTCCAGACCGGAGATGGAGGCGCGGCCGGCGTTGATCGGCTTCTCGATCCATCGGCCAGCATCGATCATGCGGGAGGTCACCATGGAATCATCGACCCGTTTGGCAAACAGGCGCCCGACAAGCATGCCGCCTCCATTGAGGTAATGCTCATAGGCAGCATCCAGCCCCCATGCCAGTTCCGGTTTGAGGCGCGGATTGCCGCTGCTGTCGGGCGTGCTGAAGCTATTGTCCAGCGCATAAACCCGGCCCGCATCGAGGCTGGATAGCTCGGGTGCTCGCCAGCTGCGCGATAAGGCAAGGCGCAGCTGGTCCTTGTCCATGCCGGGAATTTTCCAG
>NZ_JAYRLZ010000181.1:0-8728 GCF_041904975.1 Chitinimonas sp.
CATTCCCGATGGCGCCACGGTAGAGCGCGAGGTGCCGGGCGGGGTGGGGCAGGGCGATTTCATCACCCTGGCGCTGAACAATGCCGACTTCGGCACCGCCAGCCGGGTAGCATCGGCCATCAATAGCGCCATGGGGGCAGCGAGCGCCAGGGCACTCGATTCGCGCACCATCCAGGTCCGCGCGCCGCAAGACCCGGATGCGCGAGTCAGTTTTATGGCCAAGCTGGAAACGATCAGCGTCACGCCGGCCGAGGTATCACCCAAGGTGATCATCAATGCCCGCACCGGCTCGGTGGTGATGAATCGCTCGGTGACGCTGGAGCCCTGTGCCATCTCGCATGGCAGCCTCACCGTGACCATATCGGCCAAGAATGAAGTGAGCCAGCCCGGCGCGCTATCTGGCGGCAACACCGCCAAGACCGAAAATGCCGCCATCGAGATCAAGGCGGAAAAGGGCGGCGTCACCAGCTTGCCGCGCAGCGCCTCCTTGAATGATGTAGTCCGCGCCCTCAACCAGATCGGCGCCACCCCGCAGGATTTGCTGGCGATTTTGCAGGCAATGAAGGCGGCTGGCTCGCTCAGGGCAGAGTTGGAAATCATCTGATCAAGCCTTGGTCAATGCGCATGGCGCGCTGGCAGACTCGTCGACTTATCCCCTGAAAACCACTATTCATGCGCCACCGATGGTTGGCGCATTCTTTGCTTGAGCTGGTGTAGCGTAATCACACCGGCTGAGCATCATGCAAACTTCCTCCGCTGACTCTGCACTCAATGCCCGCCTGGCGATCGATGCCCAGGCGGTGGGCGATTTGCGCGCCAAAGCCGCCAAGGACCCGCAGGGCGCGGCCCGCGAAGTGGCGCAGCAGTTCGAGAAGATGTTCCTCGATATGGTGATGAAGGCCATGCGCGAGGCTACGCCGAAGTTCGATGAGTTGCAGTCCAATAGCCTGGAAACCTTCCAGTCCATGTATGACCAGCAGCTGAGCCAGACGCTGAGTGGCGGCAAGGGGTTGGGCATGGCCGATATGGTGGCGCGGCAAATTGCCCGCTTGAGCGATCCGCAAGCCTTGCCCATGCAACCCCGAAAGCTGCAGTTTCAGGATCTTGCCGCTGCGGCAAATGCTGCCGGCAAACTGCCGGCAACCGCGGTCTCGGTCAGTGAGCAGGCTGCCGAGTTTGTCTCCACCATCGGCCAGGCCGCCACGACGGCGGCCGCTTCGCTGGGTTTGTCGCCGCATCTGATGCTGGCACATGCGGCGCTGGAAACCGGCTGGGGCCGCAAGCCCATTACCGATACCAAGGGACGGAACAGCCACAACCTGTTCGGTATCAAGGCGGGTAGCGATTGGACTGGCAAGACTGCCGACATTGTCACCACCGAATACGTCGACGGCATTGCACAAAAGCGGGTTGAGCGCTTTCGCGCATACGACAGCTACGCCGATGCGTTTGCCGATTATGCGCAGCTATTGAGCAAGCGCTATGGCGCCGCCACCCAGGCGGGTAGTGATGCCCGGATGTTTGCCGAACGCCTGCAACAAGGTGGCTATGCCACCGACCCCCACTACGCCAAAAAGCTTACCCAGCTGGCACAGAGTCCGGCACTGCGCGCCTATCGCGCGGCATAAACGGCATATCGGTTCGCAGCAAAGTTTGCAACAGGAGTAGCGAAAATGGGCAACGGACTTTATGGCATCGCTGTATCGGGGTTACAGGCCGCGCAGATCGGTCTGACTACCACCAGCCACAATATCGCCAATGCCAGCACCCCTGGTTACACCCGTCAGACCATCAAGCAAAGCGCGGTCGACCCCTTGGGCACCGGCCAGGGCTTTCTTGGCCGCGGCGTGCAAATCGATACGGTAAACCGCTCCTACAACGAGTTCCTGGTACGGCAGATGCAAGGCGCCCAGGCGCAGAGCGGCTACTACGACAATCTGCAATCGCATCTGGAAGACCTCGATAACCTGCTGGCCGATCCGGCTGCCGGTTTCTCGCCTTCGCTGCAAGATTTCTTCACTGGCGTGCAGACCGTGGCCAATGACCCGAAGAATGTGTCATCACGGCAATCGCTGCTGGGCCTGTCTCAAGCAATGATTACCAAGTTGCAGACCGTCAACAGCCGTATCACTACCTTGCGCAATGATGTGAACCAGGAAGTGACGGCAACGGTGGGCAATATCAATGGCATCACGCAGCAGATTGCCGCCTTCAACGAACAAATCACTCTGGCGCGCAACGGCGCCAATGGCAACGAGCCGAATGATCTGCTGGATCAGCGCGATCAGCTGGTTACCCGGCTGAATCAATACGTCAAGTCCACGGTGATCAAGCAAAACGACGGTAGTTACAATGTGTTTATCGGAAACGGCCAGAATCTGGTGGTGGGCGGTACCGCGTTCACTCTGGCTGCCATCCCGGCTGCCGATGATCCAGCGCGGTTTGATGTGGCTTACCAGCAATATGGCGCGACCTCGGTGATACCCTCCAGCCTGATCACGGGCGGCTCGCTCGGCGGCGTGCTGCAATACCGGCGCGATGTGCTCGATAACGCACAGTCGGCCATCGGGCGCGTGGCCATGGCGCTGGGGCAATCGGTCAACACCCAGCACAAGCTCGGCAGCGATCTCAATGGCCAGCTCGGCGGCAATTTTTTCCAGTTCCCGATGGAACGCATCAATGAGCAAGGCAATATCGGCGTCAACAAGGTCAAGCTCAGTGCCAGCAATCTCTCTACCGAGCCCTTTGTCAGCAGCGATTTCAATGTCAGCGCGGTGCCTGATCCGGCTGGCGGCCCGCTTGCCTATCTGATTACGCGCTTGACCGATGGCCAGACCGTAACAGCCTCGTCGGCCGAAATCACCGGCACCGATGGCTACACCGCCTTCGGCATCAATTTCCGCCTGACTGCCAGCCCCACCGGAACCACGGCGGATATGGTGCTGGGCGAAACCATCGGCGTCAGCTTTTTGCCGGCTGCCTCGCATGTCATCCCGAATAACCAGAACCAGGGCAATGCCACGGTGCAGGTATCGATTGCCGATACCAATAAGCTCAGTGCTTTTGACTACACCTTGTACGTCGATCAGGCCGATGACCCCACTTCGCCTGTCCGCGAGGATAGCTATCGCCTGCTGCGCAGTGACGGAAAGAGCTGGAGCATTTCCGGCGACGAGCTGGCCAATCCGCCGCTCGACCAGTATTTCCCTGATGGCATGGATGGTTTGCGCATCAGCATCACTTCCGGCACGGCGGCGACCGGAGACACCTTCAACATCCAGCCAACCCGGGACTTTGCCGACAATATGTCGGTGATGATCACCGATACAGCCAAGGTGGCTGCCGGTTCACCGATCCGCACCTCGGGCGATACGGTGTCGATCAATGTGTCGAAAGACCCTGCCAATACCGGCCCGGCCAATATCGCTGCCATTACCACCATTACCGAGGCCAATGGTGGCGTACAGGCCAAGAAAATACAGCTGTCGTTTACCGGGGTCGACGCATCGGGCAATCCGATGTACGACATCAAGGATGCCGCGACCGGCGTGGTGCTGCTTGGCGGACAAACTGCGCAGCAAGACCCGGTCAGTGGTAGCTATCACATCACTTACAACGGCTGGACGGTGGATATCACCGGCGGTGTGCCGGCCGCGGGCGATAAATTCCTGGTCGATCCACGCCGCAATGCCGGCAGTGCCACCATTTCCGCCGGCGCACCCAGCGGCAGCCCGCTCGATATCAATCTGGTCACCCAGCGAGGGGCAGTCAATCGCACGGTTTCATCGGTAGCGATCAGTTTCAACGCGAGCAATGCCACCTCTTTCCATTTTGTTGATCCCGCCAATGGCCGGATCTTTGATACCAAGAGCGGCAATCGTTTCGATCCGGCCAGTGGCAATCTGCTCGATCCCAATGGCGCCGTCGTCCAGGGCGGCCTGTCGATCGACCCGGCAACCGGCAATGTGTGGGATGGCACCAATACCATCATTGCTGCGCAAACCTATACCTCGGGCTCGAAAATCACCTTCAATGGCTGGTCGGCGCAGATCAGCGGGGTGCCGAAAGGCGGCGACACCTTTATGTTCATCGAGGCCAATGCCGGCGCGGTGTCCGACTCACGCAATATCCTGGCCATCGGCAAGCTGCAGACCGCCAATACCTTGCAAGGCGGGACCGCGAACTTCCAGGGCTCCTATAGCCAGATGGTGTCGCAAGTCGGGGTAAAGGCGAATCAGGTAAATATCAACCAGGCGGCGCAGGCGCAATTGCTCAAGCAGACCCAGACCAAGCTGTCGGAGACCTCGGGCGTGAATCTGGATGAAGAGGCATCAAACTTGCTTGTGTTCCAGCAAGCGTATCTGGCGTCGAGCCGCACCATCCAGATTGCGCAGAAGGCATTTGAAGCCGTGCTGTCGATCGGCACCTAAAGCGCCTGTCCCGGATTGATCGGGCCATAACGTCGATTTGGCCGCAGCGCAGCCTGCGTTGCCGGAGTTGAACATCATGCGTATCGCCACCCATACCATTTACGATCTGGGCGTGTTCAATATGAACAATCGCCAGTCGGATCTGTTCAAGCTGCAAAACCAGCTATCTACCGGCCGCAAGGTGCTGACGCCATCGGATGATCCGGTCGCATCGGCACGCTCGCTCGATCTGATCCAGTCCAGCAGCCAGAATGCCCAGTACATCACCAATGCGCAGAGCGCGACGGGCGCCTTGGGTCTGTCGGAGGCCAACCTGCAACAGATCGTGCGCACCCTGCAGGATATCCAGACCCTGGCCGTGCAAAGTGGTGACGCTACCCTGAGCAGCAGCGAGAAAAAAATCATCGCCACCAATGTGGCAAGCAAATACCAGGAATTGATCAGCCTGGCCAATACCACCGACGGTAACGGACAGTATCTGTACTCCGGCTATCAGGGCGGCACCAAGCCTTTCAATGAGCTGGCCTATGGCAATGTGCGCTATGACGGCGACCAGGGGCAGCGCAGCACGCAGATTTCACCCTCGCGCGATATTGCCGTGTCCGATTCCGGCGCCGATCTGTTCGTCAAGATCAAGAACGGCAATGGCGTGTTCGCCGCGTCGATGGGGCAGCCAGATCTGCCGCGTACCGTGGTGGTTGGCGATAGCGGCCCGATCCAGTTCTCGCGCGATCCTGCTGGCGGTTATGTCAATTCCGGCTACCGCGTGGATTGGGATGCGGCGTCGGGCAATTACACGATTACCCGCACCGTCGACAATCAGACCAGTGTGCAGGCGCCGGCTTCGCTGGTGCCGCCCGGAGTGAACGCCCTCGGCATGGTGATTACCGCCACCGGCAATCCTCCCACCAAGGCGACCGCTACCGCCACCTTCGATGGCACCCTGGCAGCCAGCCAGGGGACCGGCGTGGTCAGCCCCGGCGTGGTGACCGACCCGCTGAAATGGGCCGATCGCAACAATACCGGCCTGTATCGCATTGCTTTTCATTCGGTGCCCGATCCGCAGCAACCGGCCAAGCAATTGCTCAGCTACGACATCATCAATAACGACACTACCTCGGCCAATTACAACCGCTCGATGATCGATGGCTGGGACTACAAGACTGCCACCGATCCTGCCGGTCTTGCCACACGTACCGACAGTGCCACCCGCCCGAACAGCTATCCGCGCGTGTATACGCCGGGTGGCGATATCGTGCTGGCGGCGTTGCCTGGTGAGAGCAACCCCTTGATTGCCGGCTGGGATTTCGGCGCCAAGGTGAATGTGACCGGTGCGCCGGGCGATGGTGACTCGTTCAGCATCAATCCAAGCCGCGACTACGATGTGTTCAGTACCATCGGCGACTTTACCGCGGCGCTCAATGCCTATGCCGACAACAGCGTCAGCGCCGCCACATTCCAGAACCGGCTCAATACCGCCCTGGCCAATCTCGACAACACCTTGTCGGTCGTGGTGACGGTACAGGCCAATGTCGGCTCGCGCTGGAAGGAAGCAGATTCCACCCAGAGCACCAATAAGGATCTCAACCTGCAGCTGACCCAGTCGATTTCGGGCCTGACTGATCTGGACTACAGCCGCGCCATCAGCGATTTCACCCAGACCCAGACCTATCTCGATGCGGCTCGAAAAACCTTTGCCTCGGTGCAGAGCCTGTCGCTGTTTCAGTACATCCAGGGCTAGGCACGCGCAGTAGTGAGCTTGCTGGCTCAAGCCAGCAGTAACTCGGTAGCTGCGTCGAATTCGTATTGCTCGATATAGGCGCCAAGTTGTGCCAGCACGTCTGGCGCGAGCAGCTGCCGCAATTGCGCCTGATGGCGCGTGAAGAAACTGGCGGCGTCTATGCTGCAGCCGGCCAGCAGGATGGCCAGTTGGTCACGTATGGCCAGCACTTCCTCGTGGCTTGCTGGCTCGCTTGGGCCGGCAGGCACGCTTTGCTGTCTGTCCAGGCGGGTGGTGAGTTCATGCATCAACGCTTGCAATGCGGTGAGCAGCTCACCGCATTGCCGGCGCAAACCATCGAAGCGGCCTTGGCGCAGGCTGTCTTCCACCGCGCCGGCGCAGTGTTGCAAATGGCGTGCGCCAAGGCTGGCAGCGCTGGCCTTGAGGCTGTGCGCCAATCGCTCCAGGGCGCCATGGTCAGCTTGGTCGAGCAATTGCGCCAGTGTCTGCGCAGTGTGCTGATGGGCATCGAAAAAACGCTGCAGGATGTGCTGGTATAGCGCCGGCTCCCCACCCATATACATCAGGCCCTGTTCGGTATCGAGCGCGGCCTCGCTGGCGTTGGCGGCGGGCGAGGCACGCAGGGCCTGCCCCGGCTGGCGGCCCCAGCGTTCAATGATGCGGTAGAGCCGTTCCGGAGCTATTGGCTTGCTCAGGTAATCCTGCATGCCCTCGGCCAGGCAGCGCTGGCGTACATCGGCCATGGCGTGGGCCGTCAGGGCAATGATGGGCAGCTTGGCATGGCGCGGATCGCGGCGGATGGCGGCGGTGGTTTCGTGGCCATCCATGCCCGGCATCTGCAGATCCATCAGCACCAGCTGGTAGTAGTCAAGCGGCTGGCTGGCCAGCAAAGCCAGCGCCTCTTGTCCGCTGGATGCGAGATCCACCGCCAGCCCGACGCTGTTCAGCAGCTCGCAGGCCACCTGCTGGTTGATCTCGTTGTCCTCGACCAGCAAGATAGGCCCCGCCATCGGAGTGCCTGTTGCCAGCGGGCGCGCCTGTGCGGCGGCAATTTCTGCCCCTTGGGCGATCGGCAGGCGCACGGTAAAGCGAAAGGTAGAGCCTTGCCCGGCAATGCTTTCCACGCTGAGATCGCTCCCCATCAGCCGCAGCAGCTGGCGAGAAATGGTCAGGCCCAGACCGGTGCCGCCGTACTGGCGGGTGGTGGAGCTATCCGCCTGGGTGAAGGCCTGGAACAGGCGCGCCTGCTGCTCGAGGGTCATGCCGATGCCGGTATCGCGAATCTCGAACACCAGATGGTGCGCGTCTTCCTCCAGCGTGGTCTGGCGAACACTGAGCACCACCTGGCCGCGACTGGTGAACTTGATGGCATTGCTGCACAGATTGACCAGCACCTGGGCCAGGCGTACCGGGTCGCCCAGATAGTGGGGCAGGGGATGGCGCGGCATCTCGTGCACATAGTGGATGCCTTTTTCCTGGGCGCGCTGGGCGGTCAGTATGCGCACCTGCTCAAGCAGCTCATCCAGCGCCAGGGCGCAGTGCTCCAGCTCCAGCTTGCCGGCCTCGATCTTGGAGAAGTCCAGCACATCATTGATGATGCCCAGCAGTGCCTGCGCCGACTGGTGGATCTTCTCGATATAGTCCTGCTCCTTGGGCGGCAGCTGTGCCCGCGAGGCCAGATGGGCCAGGCCGATGATGGCATTCATCGGCGTGCGGATTTCATGGCTCATATTGGCGAGGAATTCGCTTTTCAGGCGGGTGGCTTCTTCGGCCTTCTGCCGTCCGATACGCTCGGTCTCGACCGAGTGCTCGATGGCCAGCACCTGCATGCGGATGGCGCTGGCGCCTTCGAGCAGCTGCGATTGGCGCTGGGCAAAGTCGATATGCGTCGCCAGCGCCTGCTGCCATTGCTCGGTGGCGGCATAGCACAGATACAGCTCCTGACGTGCCGCCAGCGGAATCCAGCGCGATTCGCACTGGTCATGCCGGCCTTCGCCGGCTAGCAGCGCCGCGATCGCCTCGTGAAAGCGCCCTTGCTGGCGCAAAAGGCTGCCCTTGGCCCAGGCGTAATTCAGGCTGTAGCGCTCCAGGCAATCTTGTTCGCCGCTATGACGGCGCCGGGCGATATCGGCATCGATACGGGCCAGCCACTGCGCGGCCTGTGGCCAGCCGGCCGGATCGCGACTGTGCAGATACACCGCGACCAGCAGGCCTTCGACAATCTGAAAATCCAGCTTCTCATCGGCAAAACGGGTCAGCCAGCGTTGCATGATGCTGCGCGCTTCGTCGATCTCGCCGATGGCAATACAGGCGAGCGCCAGGCCCGGTGGCGCATTGCGCAGCCGGTTATACAGCTTGTGGCGTTCGGCCAGCTGCATCACTTCGCGCAGAGCAGTCAGGGCATCGGCAAAGTTGCCGTAATTGAGATGGGCATCGGCCACATTGACGAGACTGAGGCTGAGCCGCGACGGGTCGTTCATCTCACGCGCCAGTGCCAGCGAATCGTAGCAATAGCGCATCGATGCTACCTCATCGCCGATACCGGAGGCCGCGCACA
>NZ_JAYRLZ010000182.1:0-8725 GCF_041904975.1 Chitinimonas sp.
CCCTCGCCGGCAATCCGGCCGATAGCACAGAGCCTACCTCTGTGGACGCCATTGGCCTGATCCAACGCGACTCTGCCGAGCCCTTGCCACTGGAGTGATCTACGGGTCTTGCCGGCTCACCGGCAAGACCCGCTGTTTGCCAGCACGGTAGTGCGGGTTCATATGGCAGCTTGCATGTCTGCCCCCCATTGCGCTGGCCCGCCCCCTTTGGCAGGGCTAGCTGCAATGGTCTGGCCGAACGCAATATGACACTCAGGCACCGCCGCGCTTTTGCCGCTGCCGCTCGTAACCGGCCTTGCCGATCACCTTCCACTTGGCAGTGGCCGCCTTGCGCTCCAGCGCCGTCTGCGTGCCGCGTCGCGCTTCGCGCAGCAGCTTGTGATAGTTGCGCAGGCGGTCAGCCGGCACCACCTCGCGCACGGCACAGCCGGGCTCATCTTCGTGCTGGCAATCGCGAAAGCGGCATTGGCCGGCCAAGGCGTCGATATCTTCGAAGCCGGCGCTAATGCCCTCGCTATCCTCATCGGGCCGCCAGGTACGCAGGCCCGGCGTGTCGATAATGCAGCTGCCATCCGCGCAGCAATGCAGCGAACGTGCGCGGGTGGTGTGGCGGCCGCGGCTATCGGCTTCGCGCACCGCGCCGGTACTCTGGCCGGCGCTGCCTGCGGTCAGCGTATTGGTGAGGGTGGACTTGCCGGCGCCGCTGGAGCCCAGCAGCACCAGCGTCTGGCCGGCGCCGAGCCAGGGATCAAGCTGGGCGACGCTGGCCGGGTCCAGGCCATTGATCGCCAGCACCGGCACCGAAGCAGGCAGGCGATCTTGCACCTGTTGCTGCTTGGCTGCGGCATCGGCACAGGTGTCGACCTTGCTCAGCACCACCACTGCCGCCACACCGGCGGAGCGCACCAAGGCGGCATAGCGCTCCAAGCGGCGCAGATTGAAGTCGTGGTCCAGCCCCATCACCAGCAGTGCGGTATCGACATTGCTGACCAGCGGCTGGCGCCGCCCATCGTTGGCGCGGCGTGCCAAGTGGGTGAGCGGCGGCAATTGCGCCACGATCCAAGGCTCATTCAGCGCATTGTGCTGTACCAGCACCCAGTCACCCACCGACAAGGCGGTGGCTTGTGCCTGCAAGCTGGCCACCAGATGCGGCATGGCCCGCACCAGTATTTCTTGCCGGCCGTCGTGCACGGTCAGCCGGTCGCGCTGCAGCTCGGTAATGCGTGCGAGCTGTGCGTCGTCGTGAATCTCGCTGGCATACAGTTGATTGATCAAAGCCTGCGTCAGCCCGATGGCGCGCAAAGCGGCGTAATCGAATTCGATCATGGTGGTCGTCCTTCCAGAATCATTGCGCCCGCGCAGCGCGAGCAAAGCCATGACGCAAGCGCGCCAGGGCACAAAGGGTATGGAGAGTCGGCCAGCGGACGCCGGGCGTTGAATCGGGTAGAGCTAGAGTGGGCGAGCGCCCAGCGATACCGTGGCCGACAGGAGGGCAAGGTCAAGATGCGTCATGGCTGTCTCCTGTGGTTTTGCGGAAAGGCGTGCAGTGTGTCGCGGCAGGCAGACCCCGGTCAAGTGCAGCGGAGCGCGGCGTGAATAAAACAACACCAGCAGTTGGCAAGCGCGATTGCCGCCGCTCACAGCATGCCCAGCTGCTGCTGCGCCAGCTCGCCAAGGCGGCGCAGGCGGGCATCAACGGTCGGGGTCCAGGGTTCGCCGCTGCACAGGCGCAAATAGTTGCGATAGCTGTGGCGGGCGGAAAACAGCGGGCCGGGCGCAAAGCTGATGTCCTCGGCCACTGCGGATTGCAACAGGCGGGTGGCATCGGCACCGGCCGGCAGGGCCACCCAGCAAAGATAGCCGCCCTGCGGCTGGGTCCAGCGGGTGCCGGCCGGGAAGTAGCGCGCCAGGCCATCGCTCAGCTGGGCCAGCTGGTCGGCGCACATGCGGCGCAGGCGGCGCATATGCTGGTCATAGCCACCGCTTTCCAGAAAGCGCGCCAGGGTGGCCTGGGTGACGGCCGGGGTGGAAAAGGTATTGATGTACTTGAGGATCTGTACCCGTTCGCGGTAGCGGCCCGGCGCGATCCAGCCCACCCGCATGCCCGGCGCCACCAGCTTGGTAAAGCTGGCGACATACAGCACATTGCCGGTTTCATCGAAAGCCTTGGCCGGACGCGGCCGCTCGCGCCCCTGGTAGAACTCGCCGTAGATATCGTCTTCGATCAGCGGAATCTGCCGCTCGGCCAACAGCTTGACCAGGGCCTGCTTGTTGTCGTCCGACATCAGGCTGCCGGTGGGGTTGCTGAAATTGGGCATCAGCACGCAAGCCGCCACCGCGCCATCGCGACTGGCCAGCTCCAGCGCCGGCAGCGAGATGCCATGCATCGGGTCGGTAGGAATCTCCAGTGCTTTCAACCCCATCGCTTCAAACAGCTGCAGCAGGCCGAAATAGGTAGGGGACTCCACCGCCACCACGTCACCGGGCTGGGTGGTGGCACGCAAGGCCAGATTCAGCGCCTCGATGCCACCGGCGGTGATCTGCACATCGTCGGCGGTAAACTGGCCGCCCCACTCCATGGCATGGCGTGCTACTTGGCGCCGCAAGCCTTCCAGGCCACGGGTGCCGCCATATTCGGACAACAGGGTGGGCTTGGATTTAAGTGCCTCATTCATCAGCTTGTGCAGCTGATTATTGGGGAAGCACTCGGGTGCCATCACCGCGTAGCAAAAGCCATGGCGCAAACCATGTGTCAGTTGCAGGTAGTCCCACAGCCGCTTGTTGACAGTCACCGCTGCCGGCGTTGGTTTCGGACGCGATACCGGCGGTGTTTCGCGCACCGTGCGCACAAAGAAACCGGACTGCGGCCGCGCCTCGATCAAGCCACGGTCCTCCAGCAGGCGGAACGCCTCGCTGACGGTGGACAGGCTGACGCCGCGCCGGTCGCGCAACTCGCGCAAGCTGGGCAGGCGCTCGCCGACCTTCAGGGTTCCGGCGCCGATCTGTGCCGCGATTTCATTGGCTAGCGTCGCATACAGGGTGGCAGTGCTGGTGGACATGGCGATCTGCGGCTAAGGGTTGCGAGTGATCATGCACGGCGCGGCGACGGCGGCCAAGAAACAGTCCACGGCAAAACCGACCATGACAGTTGCGATCTGCCCGCCGCTGTACCGCCAAAATACAGAACAGTCTGGGCCTAAAAATCACTGGCGCCGCTACGTAAAATGGCCACATTGCCATCCAAAGCGGAGAACACCATGCGCCAGCTCTATCATCTCGAAAAAGATCATGTGCAGACCCTGCAGCTACTGGCCGGCGACGAGCTCATGGTTCAACACGGCACCGTCTGGTTAAGCGAAGGCGGCGACGATATCGTGCTGGAGCGCCAACAGCGCTATCGGCTTAATGTGGGCGGCCCTGTGGTGATCGAGGCACTGTGCGACACCGAGCTGACTGTGCGCCATGCCGATACAGCTGGCGCACGACACGGCTGGCACGACTGGCTGAGCCGCGCCATGGCAAGGCTGGCCTGAGAGCGCCGCGCACTCAGGCGGCGCGCTTCAGCAGACAAAGCTGTACTGTGCGACGCGACTCAAGGCTGCCGCTTCTCTACCTTGCATTCATAGCTAAGGATCACCCGGCCTTCCGGATCGCAGCTCTCCAGCTTGACCGAAAATCCCCACAGACGGGCGATATGCTTGAGCACCTCATGCACGCTATTGGCCAAGGGCCGGCGATTATGCTGGGTGTGGCGCAGGGTGATCGAGCGATCGCCACGGGTATTCACTTCCCACACCTGGATATTCGGCTCGCGGTTGCCGAGGTTGTACTGGTCGGCCAGTTTGCGGCGGATTTCGCGGTAGCCGGTTTCATCGTGGATGGCGCTCACTTCCAGCTTGGCTTCCTGATCGTCATCACGCACGGCAAACAGGCGGAAATCGCGGATCAGCTTCGGTGACAGATACTGGGCAATAAAGCTCTCATCCTTGAAGTTCTTCATGGCAAATTCCAGCGTCGGCCGCCACGGAGTGCCGGCGATATCGGGAAACCACTGGCGGTCTTCCTCGGTCGGGTTCTCGCAAATGCGCCGGATATCGGTATACATGGCAAAGCCGAGCGCATAGGGGTTGATGCCGCTATACCAGCGGCTGGTGACCGGCGGCTGGTACACCACGCTGGTGTGGGAATGTAGAAACTCCATCATGAAACCATCGGTCACCAGGCCTTCGTCGTACATCTGGTTAAGGATGGTGTAGTGCCAGAAGGTGGCCCAGCCTTCGTTCATCACCTGGGTTTGCCGCTGCGGGTAGAAGTATTGCGCCACCTTGCGCACGATGCGCACCAGCTCACGCTGCCACGGCTCCAGGAGCGGTGCGAATTTCTCGATGAAATACAACAGGTTTTCCTGCGGCTCAGCCGGGAAGCGGCGTGCCTCGACCATTTCTGCCTCTTCCTGCCGGCGTGGCAGGGTGCGCCACAGATCATTCACCTGGCTTTGCAGATAGGCCTCGCGATCGGCCTGGCGATTGCGTTCTTCATCCGCCGATAGCTTGGGCGGTCGCTTGTAGCGGTCCACGCCGTAATTCATCAGGGCGTGGCAGCTGTCGAGCAGCTCTTCCACTTCGTCGATGCCATAGCGCTCTTCGCATTGGCGGATGTAGTTCCGGGCAAATACCAGGTAATCGATGATGGCGCTGGCATCGGTCCAGGTACGGAACAGATAGTTGCCCTTGAAAAAACTGTTGTGGCCAAACGCCGCATGGGCAATCACCAGCGCCTGCATGGTGATGGAATTTTCTTCCATCAGATAGGCAATGCAGGGGTTGGAGTTGATGACAATCTCGTAAGCCAGCCCCATCTGGCCCCGTTTATAGCCTTTCTCGGTCTGCAGAAAGTGTTTGCCATAGCTCCAGTGGTGGTACATCACCGGCATGCCGACCGAGGCATAGGCATCCATCATCTGTTCGGCGGTAATGATTTCCAGCTGGTTGGGATAGGCATCGAGCTGGAATTCCTTCACGGCAATCCGCTCGATCTCCTTGTAATAGCGGTCGATCAGCTCGAAGGTCCATTCCGAGCCGGTGGATAGCGGGCCCTTGAAGGAAGCGCTGCGCTTGCGACTGCGCTTCTTCGGCTCCAGTGGCGGTGAGGGCGGGGTCAGGGTATCAGTCATGCGGCGGTCGACACTTTCTTGAACAGATCGCGAAACACCGGGTAGATGTCCGCCTGCGACTGGATCTTGCGCATGGCGAAATGGCCGCAAGCAGCGGCGATCTTCTGGTATTCCATCCACAGGTTTTGCGGCTCGCCCTCGGTAATCTCGATATAGGCGTAGTACTGCACCAGGGGCAGCACCTTGCCAAGCAGGATGTCCTTGCAGATCACCGAGTCGCTATCCCAGTTATCGCCATCGGAGGCCTGGGCAATGTAGATATTCCAGTCATTGGTAGGAAAGCGCTCGCCGATGATCTTGTCGACCAGCTTGAGCGCCGAGCTGACCACGGTGCCGCCAGTGTCACGCGCATGGAAAAAATCATGCTCGTTCACTTCTTGCGCCTGGGTATGGTGGCGCACGAACACCACCTCGATCTTTTCGTAAGCCCGCATCAGGAACAGGTAGAGCAGGATAAAGAAACGCTTGGCGGTGTCCTTTTTCTGCTCGTCCATCGAGCCCGACACATCCATCACGCAGAACATCACCGCCTGGGTGCTAGGGCGCGGCACCTTCACCCGGTTGGTGTAGCGCAGATCGAACGGGTCGATAAAGGGGATGCCGATGATGCGCGTCTTCAGCGCGCGGATTTCCTCGCGCAGTGCCTGTACCGCCGGATCATGCTCGTCGAGGGTTTCCAGCAGCTCGTCTAGCTCTTCGCGCGCCTCATCCAGCCTGGCCATCGGCGCGGCGGACAGGGCAATGCGCCGACCCAGCGCGCCCTTGAGCGAGCGCACGATATTGATATTGCTTGGGGTTCCATCGGCGGTATAACCAGCACGCACCTGCTTGAATGATTGGGTGGCGGCCAACTGGGTCTTTACCAGATTGGGCAGCTCCAGATCATCGAAGAAGAAGTTGAGAAACTCTTCGCGGCTCAGCTCGAAAGTGAAGTCGTCCTCGCCTTCGCCATCCTGCGAGGCCTTGCCACCGCCGCCGCCGGCCCCGCCATCGGGCCGGTCGATCTGGTCGCCGCGCTGGTATTCCTCATTGCCCGGGTGCACCGATTCGCGCATGCCACCTTGCGCATGACCGAACACCGGCTCGTTCACATCCTTCACCGGGATGGAAATCTTCTCCCCACTATCGATATCGGTAATCGAGCGGCCCTTGATCGAGCGAGCCACTGCTTCCTTGATCTGCCCACGAAAACGCCGCAAAAAACGCTCGCGGTTGATCGCGGATTTGTTCTTGCCGTTGAGACGTCGGTCGATAAGCTGAGCCATGGTAAACCCTGTGGAATGTAATGCGGGCCATTGCGCTCGGGCGAAAGGCGAACGGCGCCGGCTGCGCCGTCCCACCTTTCACACTGCACGCCTCAAGACGACTTTCTGACGCGCAGATACCAGTCACACAGCAGGCGCACCTGCTTGGCGGTGTAACCCTTGCTTACCATCCGGTTGACGAAATCTTCATGCTTCTTGGCATCTTCATGACTGCCCTTGGCATTGAAGGAGATTACCGGCAATAGCTCTTCGGTATTGGAGAACATCTTTTTCTCGATCACCGCGCGCAGCTTTTCATAGCTGGTCCACACCGGATTCTTGCCGGCATTGTTGGCGCGAGCCCGCAGCACAAAGTTGACGATCTCGTTACGGAAGTCCTTGGGATTGGAAATGCCGGCCGGTTTTTCGATTTTCTCCAGTTCATTGTTGAGGGCATTGCGATCGAAACTTTCACCGGTATCCGGATCGCGATATTCCTGGTCCTGAATCCAGAAATCGGCAAAGGTGACATAGCGATCGAAAATATTCTGCCCATACTCGGAATAGCTCTCCAGATAGGCCGTCTGGATTTCCTTGCCGATGAATTCGACATAACGGCTGGCCAGGTATTCCTTGATAAAGGCCAGGTATTTTTGCTCCAGCTCCGGCGCAAATTGCTCGCGCTCCACCTGCTGCTCCAGCACATAGAGCAAATGCACCGGATTGGCTGCCACTTCGGTGTGATCAAAATTGAATACCTTGGACAGTATCTTGAATGCCCAACGAGTAGACAGGCCCGACATACCTTCATCGACACCGGCAAAGTCGCGATACTCCTGAATCGACTTGGCTTTTGGATCAGTATCTTTCAGGTTTTCACCGTCATACACCTGCATCTTGGAATAGACGCTGGAGTTTTCCGGGTCTTTCAGCCGCGACAGAATGGAAAACTGCGACATCATCTTCAAGGTACCCGGCGCACAAGGTGCCTGTGCCAGCGAGGAATTACGCAGCAGCTTGTCGTAAATCTTCACCTCTTCGGATACGCGCAGGCAGTACGGCACCTTGACGATATAGATCCGGTCGAGAAAGGCCTCGTTATTCTTGTTGTTCTTGAATTGTTTCCATTCCGATTCATTGGAGTGGGCCAATACCACGCCATCGAAGGGAATGGCGCCAAAGCCTTCGGTACCTTTGAAATTGCCTTCCTGGGTAGCCGTCAGCAAGGGGTGCAAGACCTTGATCGGCGCCTTGAACATTTCCACGAATTCCAGCAGGCCCTGGTTGGCCAGGCACAAGCCGCCCGAGTAGCTGTAGGCATCGGGGTCGTCCTGCGCATATTTTTCCAGCTTGCGGATATCGACCTTGCCGGTCAGCGAGGAAATATCCTGATTGTTTTCATCGCCCGGCTCGGTCTTGGCCACGGCAATCTGCTTGAGCACCGATGGATAGCGGCGTACCACGCGGAACTGGTCGATATCGCCGTTGTATTCGCTCATCCGCTTGACGGCCCAAGGGCTGGGAATGCATTTGAGATAGCGGCGCGGGATACCGTATTGCTCTTCAAGGATAGGCCCGTCTTCATCGGCACTAAACAGCCCCAGCGGTGATTCATTCACCGGGCTGCCTTTCACGCAATAAAACGGCACTTTTTCCATCAATTCCTTGAGCTTTTCGGCAATCGACGATTTGCCGCCACCCACCGGGCCAAGCAAATAAAGGATCTGCTTTTTCTCTTCCAGTCCTTGGGCGGCATGGCGGAAGTAGGCCACCACCTGCTCGATGACCTCCTCGGTGCCATAGAACTCGCGAAAAGCCGGGTAGACGCGGATCACCTTGTTGGCAAAGATGCGCGACAGGCGCTGGTCGTTGCGGGTATCCACCGACTCGGGCTCGCCGATGGCCATCAACATCCGCTCGGCCGCTGTGGCATAGGCCGATGGATCGCGTTTACACAGCTCCAGATACTCCCGCAGGCTCATTTCTTCTTCACGGGTGCGGTCGTAGCGGGCACTGAAATTGGCGAAAATGTCCATGGCTTACCTCTCATCAGAATCAGTCGACGTGTGGCTTGGAGTAGGCCCGGCCTGAAAGTTCAGCAGGCTCGAACCCAAGGCGCCGGGCCGGTGTAGGCGCAATCCCGGTATAGCACACGCGGCTGATGCCTAGGGAAGCTCTGAACGAATCGGGTTTTCGACCGCCACCGCATGTCCCGGGAGACCCGGGACTAACGCGAAAGTAGATAGGTCATTGATTTATTGCTGTTTCATTCCACCCCTCCGCCCCCGCATTGCGCGGGGGAACCGCG
>NZ_JAYRLZ010000183.1:0-8682 GCF_041904975.1 Chitinimonas sp.
GTCGCACCTCGGCAGGCAGCATCTCCAGGGTGGCGATATGGTCTGGCAGCGGCGCCTCGGGGGCGGGTTGGGTCGGGGGCGCTACAGCAGGCACGGGATTGAGTGGTGCCGGATTTGCAGCAAGCGGTAGTTGCTTTGCCGGCGTTGCCGTTGGCGGAACCGACGCTGCAGCCATCTGCGCGGCCGCTGGCGCCGCCGGGATGGTGGCCGGGACAGCTGCGTGGACCGGCGGTTCGGTAGTCTGGCTGCGCCATGGCTGCAACATACCGAGTGCAAGGCCGCCACCGCCTAGCGCCAGGGCGGCAAGTACCAGCAGGCCATAGGGCGGGCGGCGGGCGGCGCTCATTTCGGTGCCCGGCGTCTGCAAGGTAGGCACCGCACCCATCTGGCGCTCGCGGTCGGCTTTTTTAAGGGCTTCGAGGATATAGGACATCAGCGTTGCTCCCGGACCAGACGCGGTGCGGCATCGTCACCGGCGGCGCTCAGGCGTATCAGGGTTTGTGCGCCGACCTGGCCATCTGGCGGCAAGCCGTGGTCGAACTGGAAGCGGCGGATGGCATCGCGCATGGCGTCGTCGAGCTGGCGCGGTGGTTTGCTGTCGGCTGGCTTGCCTTCGCTCAGTGCCAGTTGCCGCGCCAGCCAGGCGATAGCCTGGCCGCTTTCCTTGCCACGGAAGTTATCCGGCAAATAAGCGGGTGCGCGCCACAGCAAGGTGTAGCGCCCGGACCAGTGTGCGGCCAGTGCCGACAGACTGATGGTTTGCGGATGGCCTGCCACCACCAGGGTGGCGCTGTCCTTGGCCAGCTGCAGCAGTACGCCATGCAAGGCCTGGCCTTGCTCGTCGTTCAGATACAGCAAGGCCGGGCGATTGAGCTGGCGCAATTCATCAAGGCTGGCGCGGCCATGGCGGCAACGCAGGCTGGTGACAGCCGGACAGTGTTCGGTGGCCGGCATGGTAGTGCCCCAGCTGCCATACAGTGCGGCGAAAGCGAGGTCCAGGCTCAGGTCGCGTGGCTGATCAGCGGGCCAGTCGATACGGTCGGCGACAGTCACTGCGCTTGCCTGGCTCGCCACGGTTGTTGCTGCAGGAGTGTTTTCCTTAGGTGCGGCGAGAACGGGCGGTGGCGCTTCGCTGGTCGGCAAGGGCTTGGCTACATCACGGGCGGCCGGGGCTGGCGTGGCTTTGGATGTGGGTTGCGCCGGCCGTGGCGGCTGTTGGTAAATCGCCCAAGCAGCGGCAGCAGCGAGTACAGGGACGGCGCAGGCAGCGAGCCACGGCCAGCGACTGCGTGGCGGTGTAGCCGGGCGATGCAGCGGCAAGACCTCGCCGGCGGCACGCAACATAATATCCTTGCTGACTGCGTGCTTGCCTTCGACATAGGCGCCGAGCAAGGCGCGGTCGCACAGCAGGTTGACCAGGCGCGGAACGCCGCCGGTCAGGCGATACAGGGTGGCGACAAGACTGGCAGGAAACAGGGCGCGCTGGCAGCCGGCAATCTGTAGCCGGTGTTGGATATAGGCGGCCAATTCGTCGCGGCTCAGTGCATCAAGGTGATAGCGGGCCACCACCCGTTGCGCAAGCTGGCGCAGATTCGGCTTGGCCAGCATCTGATCCAGCTCCGGCTGCCCGACGAGGATGATCTGCAACAGTTTGCGCTGGCTGGTTTCCAGATTGGTCAGTAGGCGCATCTGTTCCAGCACCTCGGGCGATAGATTCTGCGCTTCGTCGATGATCAACACCGCATGGCGGCCTTTGGCGTGACCTTCCAGCAAGAAGGCGTTCAAGGCGTCAACCAGGATTTTGCTGCCCTGCGGCGCGGCGGGCAGGGCGATGCCGAACTCGGTACACAGGGTGGCCAGCAGCTCGTCCACCGTCAGCTTGGGGTTGAATACATAGGCCAGGTCGCAGTCGGGCGGGATCTGTTCCAGCAGGCAGCGGCAGACGGTGGTCTTGCCGGCACCGACTTCGCCGCTCAGCACCACGAAGCCGCCATCGCCGCTCAAGCCGTAAATCAGATGCGCCAGTGCTTCTTTATGGCGCTGGCTCATAAACAGGTAGCGCGGATCGGGCGCAATCGAAAACGGTGGCTCGCTCAGGGCGAAATGGCTCAGATACATGGCTGGGGCATGCTGGATCGAGCGCGCATTATGGCGTAACTCGCGATGGGTGGCAGAGAAAGGCGGGCAGCGCGCAACAAAAAGCCCCGTGATCCACGGGGCTTTTTGCCACAGACTAAACCGTATCAATCAACGTGATAGTTCGGTGCTTCCTTGGTGATCTGCACATCGTGCACATGCGATTCGCGCATGCCGGCCGAAGTGATCTCGACAAATTCGGCACGTTCACGCATTGCGGCAATGCTTGGGCAACCGACATAGCCCATGGAGGAGCGCACGCCGCCGACCAGCTGGTGGATCACTGCGGCCAGTGGTCCCTTGTAAGGCACCCGGCCTTCAATGCCTTCCGGCACGAATTTGTCGGCGTTGTTCACATTGTCCTGGAAGTAGCGATCGCTGGAGCCCTGGGTCATGGCGCCCAGCGAGCCCATGCCACGGTAGCTCTTGTAGGAGCGGCCCTGGAACAGCTCCACCTCGCCCGGTGCTTCCTCGGTGCCGGCAAACAGACCGCCGAGCATGACCGCATGAGCGCCTGCAGCAATGGCCTTGGCAATATCGCCGGAGAAACGGATGCCACCGTCGGCAATCAGCGGTATGCCGGTGCCGGCCAGTGCGTCGGCCACATTGGCCACCGCGCTGATCTGAGGCACGCCGACGCCGGCGACGATACGGGTGGTACAGATCGAGCCGGGGCCAATGCCGACCTTGACGCCATCGGCGCCGGCATCGGCCAGGGCACGTGCCGCCGCGGCGGTAGCGATATTGCCGCCGATTACCTCAACCTGCGGGAATTGCTTCTTCACCCAGGTCACCCGGTCCAGCACGCCCTGGCTGTGGCCGTGTGCGGTATCGACCACGATCACGTCAACGCCGGCTTCTACCAGCAGGGCGACGCGCTCGTCGGTGTCGCCACCGACGCCCACTGCCGCGCCGACCAGCAGGCGGCCCTGGTTATCCTTGGCGGCCATCGGGTGTTCAGTGGTCTTGATGATGTCCTTGACGGTGATCAGGCCCTTGAGCTGAAAGGCGTCGTTGATCACCAGCACGCGTTCGAGGCGGTGGGTATGCATCAGTTCGCGTGCTTCGTCGATGCTGGCGCCTTCGCGCACCGTGATCAGGCGCTCGCGCGGCGTCATGATGCTCGATACCGGTGCATCGAGGCGGCTTTCGAAACGCAGGTCGCGGTTGGTGACGATGCCGACTACCTGGCCATTGGCCTCAAGTACCGGCAGGCCGGAAATACGGTGTTGCCGGGTCAGGGCCAGTACATCGCGTACCAGCATATCGGGGCGGATGGTGACCGGGTCCTTGACCACGCCGCTTTCGTAGCGCTTCACCTTGCTGACTTCATGCGCCTGGGCGCGCGCCGGCAGGTTCTTGTGGACGATACCGATGCCGCCTTCCTGGGCCAGGGCGATGGCCAGGCGCGCCTCGGTCACCGTATCCATGGCGGCCGACAGCAAGGGAAGATTGATGCGTAGCTTGCGCGTGAGTTGCGTCGACAGATCGACATCGCGCGGCAGAACGGTGGAGTGAGCGGGGACGAGCAGGACGTCGTCGAAGGTCAGCGCTTTTTGAATGACACGCATGGCTAAGTCCTTGGCGGCAAAAATCGATTATACCGTAATTCGTCCGATCATCCGACAGATGGCGTAGCTGGCTTGTTTGCCATGGCGTGAACTATGCTGGCAGGGTCGGCCGCTTGCGGGCGGACAATACAATAACGAGGAGAGTCATGAAGCCTGCCAGAGCTGTAGTCGGACTGATCATGTCCGGCGGCGGCGCCCGTGCCGCCTACCAGGTCGGTGTATTGCGCGCCATTGCCAAGCTGCTTCCCCCTGATGCGCCCAATCCCTTTCCGATCATTGCCGGCACTTCGGCCGGCGGCATCAATGCCGCCTCGCTGGCGTCAGGCAGTGGCAATTTCCGCAAGGCGGTGTGCAAGCTCGAATATGTGTGGAAAAACCTGTCGGTCAGCGATGTCTATCACACCGATTTTCGCACCATTGCCCGCTATTTCTTCCACTGGCTCAGCTCCTTGCTCACCGGCGGCATGGGCCGCAAGAATCCGCGCTCGTTTCTCGATAACTCGCCACTGGCAGAATTGCTCAAGCGGCTGATTGATTTTGACGGCATCCAGCAGGCGATCGATCAGGATCACTTGCGTGCATTGAGCATCACCGCTTCGGGCTACAACTCGGGCCAGTCGGTGTCGTTTTTCCAGGCCTCGCCAGATACCGAGGGCTGGAATCGCGCCCAGCGCGTCGGCGCCCGCACCCGCATCGAGCTCAAGCATTTGATGGCGACCTCGGCGATCCCGTTTGTGTTCCCAGCGGTGCAGATCAATCGCGAATGGTTTGGCGATGGCTCGGTGCGCCAGGTGGCCCCAATCAGCCCGGCCCTGCATCTGGGAGCGCAAAAGGTACTGGTGATCGGCGTATCCACTACCCGCGAAGAGCCGCCCGAGCGCCTGTATGCGCAGGATTATCCGACCCTGGCCCAGGTGGCGGGGCACTTGATGAACAGCGTGTTTATCGATGGCATGGAAGTCGATCTGGAGCGCATTGCCCGGGTCAACCGCACCCTGTCCTTTGTGCCGGAAGAAGTAAAGGCACGCCGCGATGTGGCGCTGCGCGAAGTGGATATTCTGGTGATTTCGCCGTCCAAGGCGCTGGAACTGATCGCCTCGCGTCATACCGGGCACTTCCCGTGGACCCTGCGTTTTGTGCTGGGCGGCTTGGGCGCGCTGCGCCGGCAGGGCTCGGTGCTGGCTTCCTACTTGTTGTTTGACCGCAAATACTCGCGGGATTTGATCGAGCTGGGTTACACCGATGCGATGCGGCGGCGCGCGGACATCCTGCGCTTTCTCGGCTATGATCCCGAGCAATCCCCTCAGAGCAAGGATTGATGCCGTGTTGCGCCGAATTGCTTTGCTGACTTCATTGCTGCTGCTGGCATCTTGCGCCCGTTTGCAGGACCTGGGTGCGGCGATACGCCGTGGCGGTGTGGCCAATCAGACCTATGCCGGCACCATGGATTTGCGCGCGCCATCGGACTGGGGCGAACTGGCGCGAGATGCGGCACACCGGGTGTCGCAGCGCGCGTCGCAGGTGAGCGAGCTGGCCAGCAAATCGATCTATGTCACCGAAGCGAAGGCGCCCACGCCGTTTGCGCTGGCCTTGCGCCAGTTTCTGGTAAGCGATCTGACCCGGATGGGCCTCACGGTAGCGCAGCGCCGCGAAGGCGCCGGGCTGATGTTCGATTTTGAAGTGCAGTCGGTGCGCCCTGCCAGCGGCATGCAGGTGGTGGTGACCACCTCGATCGGCAATGGCAGCCGCTATCTGTACCGCAATACCGATGCCTACTGGGTAACCCAGAGCGATACCGCGCTGTATGACGAGGCGCTGCTGGTGCCGCCACCACCGCCCAAGCCGGTGCCACCCACGCCGACCAAGGCGATGGGCGTGACGGGGCGGCCATGATGGGGCGTTTGATCCGCATGCTTGTAGTCGGGCTGGCCTGCTTGTTGTCAGCCTGTGCCAATTACCAGGCCGGAGCCCGCAATCCGACCATCCGTGCCAGCTATGATGCTGCCGACCAGCTGCTGGCCATGGTGAAGCCGGCGCTGCCCAAGGATGCGCCGCTACTGGTATCGACCTTTGTCGACATCGACCGGCTCACCACCACTTCGACCATGGGCCGCATGCTGGCCGAGCAGGTGGCCAGCCGCTTCACCCAGCAGGGCTATGGCCTGGTGGAGCTGAAACTGCGCGGTAATGTGTTTGTGCAGGAAGGGCGTGGCGAGCTGTTGCTGTCTCGCGAGGTGAAGGATTTATCGCTATCGCACAATGTGCAGGCGGTGATCGTCGGCAGCTATGCGGTCAGCGCCGAAAAGTTGTTTCTCAACCTGAAGATTGTCCGTCCGCTCGATAGTCGGGTATTGTCGGCCCACAATATTGCGCTGGATCTGGATGAAACCAGTCGCGCCATGTTGATGTCCGAGTCTCCTTGATCCACTTCCTGCCTGTATTCCGATGACCCAATCCACCGCCCGCCGCCTGGGCTTTCTCGCCATTTCGCTGGCGTGCGCTGCCATGATGGGTGCCGCCCTGTATCTGCAGTACTACCGCTACCTGAACCCATGCCCCTTGTGCATGTTCCAGCGCGTGTTCGTTATCGCGGTTGGCGCCATCAGCCTGCTGGCCGCCCTGCATGGCCGTGCGCCGCGTGTTTATGCGCTATCGGGCCTGTTGTTCGGCGGCATCGGCTTTGCCATTGCCGTGCGCCACACCCTGCTGCAGTACTTCCCGCCCAAGGCCTTGCCCGAATGCGGCGCCGGCCTGTTCCGCATGATGGAGACGACGCCATTTGGTGATGTGGTGGCTCAGGTGCTGCGCGGAACCGGCGAGTGCGCGGTGATCGACTGGAGCATGTTGGGCTTGTCGTTGCCGGGCTGGTCGGCGATCGGGTTTGCTGGCCTGTTGGCCGGCATCGCCATGCTGGGCTTTCACCGCCGCTTTGCCGGCTGAGTGCCTCGCGTTGCAATGCAGAAACGACAGCGGCGCACTGTTCATGTGCGCCGCTGTTTTTGATGTGCCCGACAACCCGGCGAAGCAGGCCGGGTTCAAGCGCCGCTTTAGGTGGCTTCGCCGACACCAAGACCCAGGCGATTCCACAAGGCTTTGAGGCGGGAGGGGCTGGTTTGGCTGGGCTGGCCGTTTGCGCGCCAGCGAATCAGGGTTCCCGACTGCGCTTCCATCACTACCTTGCCACGCCCATGTGTCTGGTAGCGCGCGCCTTGGTCAAGCCAGATATCCTCGCCGCCTTCTTCAGTGAGCCAAAGTGCGCCTTGCTGGACTTCGACCAGCAGTCCATCGGTATCGCGTACGCTGATCAATTCGGCATCGGCCAGGCGCTGTTCATATTCGATAAAATCGTACAACATTTGTCAGCTCGCTATTCTGGCGTTGCCGCCGGTGAGGTCTCGAATGGGTTAGATTTTCCGCAATGATGCCCGCCCGAACAATCGATGCTTTTTCATGGAAATGCTGAATTGGATTCACTATTTGAAGCGCCGGGCAAGTTGCCATCCCTGCCTGCATTGCGTGCCTTCGAGGCGGCGGCGCGCAGTGGCAGTGTGGCGCGGGCGGCGGAGGAGTTGTTCGTCACGCCTGGTGCAGTCAGTCACCAGATCAAGTCACTTGAGGATCAGCTGGGCTATGCCTTGTTTGTGCGCCAGGGCAGGGGGGTGATGCTGACGCCGGAAGGACGACGGCTGGCAGCCAGCTGCAATCGGCTATTTGTCGGGGTGGCGCGCGAGCTCGGCGAAATCCAGCTGGAGCGCGAGCGGCCGCGGCTCACCATCACCACCGTTCCCTCGTTCAGTGGCCGCTGGCTGGCGCCCAGGCTGGGCCGCTTTATCGAGCGCTACCCGCAGGTGGAGTTGTGGCTGCAGTCGTCCAAGCAGGTGGAGCAATTGCTGCCCAGCGGTATTGATCTGGCGATACGCCTTGGCCCCGGCGGCTGGAGCGGGGTGCATGCCGAGCCGTTTTTTGACGAGTACTACCTGGTGGTGGCCAGTCCGAATCTGCCCGGCGGCTTGCCGGACAGCCCCACAGCACTGGCGAGCTATTCCCTGATTCGCGGCGAGGGCGAGCCCTGGCAGCCCTGGTTCAGGATGGCTGGGCTTGACTGGCCCGAGCCCAGCCAAGGCTTGATGTTCAGTGATTCGGGCATGGCAGTGCAGGCGGCGGTGGATGGCCACGGCATTGCGCTCACCCGGCGCTCGCTGGTACAGGACGAGCTGGTATCGGGCCGGCTGGTGCAGTTGTTCGACATACACCTGCCGTATAGCTGGCGTTATTGGCTGGTTACCGCCATGCCGCCACCGTATCGGACCGTACTGGCCGATTTCATTGACTGGCTACGCGCCGAGATGCAACAGTCCATCGACGCGATCGCCGCCTTGCCACAGCAGAAAACGCGCAAATGAATCTGTATTTTTTACCGAGAATCCTGCTTTGCCTGGCACTGCTCGCGCCTGGCTTGAATGCGTGGGCGGCCGAGCGGCCGCGCATTGCCCTGGTGCTGGGCGGAGGCGGCGCACGCGGGCTGGCGCATGTCGGGGTGCTCAAGGTGCTGGAGCAGGCGCGCATACCGCTCGATTGTGTGGTTGGCACCAGCATGGGTGCCCTGGTGGGTGGCATCTATGCCAGCGGCCGCAGCGCACAAGAGCTGGACCAGGTGGTACAGGCGATCCATTGGGACGAGGTGCTGGACGACAGGCCGGCGCGCCAGCAGCGCAGCTATCACAGCAAGGAGGATGATCATCTGGGGCTGGTGGCAATGGGCCTCGGTCTGTCCGACCAGGGGCAGCTGCTGCTGCCCAAGGGGGCAATCGGTACCCATAAGGTCGATTTGTTGATCCGCCAGCTGGTCAACAACGTCAGTCCGGAAGGCTTTGACGAGCTGCCCTTGCCCTACCGCGCGGTAGCGGCCGATCTGGAAAGCGGCGATATGGTGGTGCTGTCGCGCGGCGATCTGGCCGGCGCCATGCGTGCCAGC
>NZ_JAYRLZ010000184.1:0-8644 GCF_041904975.1 Chitinimonas sp.
GTCGCCTGTCTGTGCCTGAGGTTTGCCTGAAGCGGGTTTGCGTGGTGTGCCCATCATTGACTCCAATGACAAACGGCGGTGCGTACACCGCCGTTTGAATAAGGTTGTTGCCGGAAACATGCTGCCTGCGTCGCATCTGCCGTGTATCGCGCGGTGCTAACCCGCAATGCATCGACCTGATCGTGCAGCACAGCCATTCCCAAGAGAAAAGCGGATTATAGCGCGCTGACGAGGGTTCCTGCCGCCGCTCTTTCCAGCCAATGCCATACGCGCGGGTCTTCCAGATGGGTCATATTGAATCTCAGCCACGGCACCACCCCGGCGCCGGGCGAGAACAGCACGCCCGGCGCCTGCATCATGCCCTCCTGCAAAGCCTGCTGCGCCAGCGGCGCGGCATCATCCACGCCGGGCACGCGTGCATAGGCGAACATGCCGCCAACTGGCTGCGCCCATAGCGTGTAGCCCAGCGCTTCCAGCCGTGGCAGCGCGATATCGGCGGCCTGCTTGATGCGCCCTTTCACCCTATCCATATGCTTGCGATAAGCGCCCTCGACCAGCATGGTGTGGATGACCCGCTCGCCCACTTCCGAGGTCGATAGCCCGGTCAATAGCTTCAGGTCGCACAGATCCTGGGCACGGCGCCGGTCTGCCGCGATAAAGCCGACGCGCAGATTGGCCGACAGGGTTTTGGAAAAGCTGCCGATATAGATCACCCGTTGCAGCTGATCGAGCGCCGCCAGGCGCTCGCCCGGCCCGTTCTGGAAGTCCGAGTAGATATCATCTTCGACAATGGTCAGATCGTATTTCTCGGCCAGTTGCAGGCAGCGATGCGCGGTGGCGCGATTCAGGCTGGTACCGGTCGGGTTATGCAGCACGCTATTGGTAATGAACAGCTTGGGCTGATGCAGGGCCAGCATCTGTTCCAGCACCGCCACATCCGGGCCGTTGGGGGTGCGCGGAATGCCGACCAGGCGTGCGCCATTGAGCTTTTGATTGGCAAATACATTGAAAAAGCCCGGCTCATCCACCAGCACCACATCGCCCTCATCGACAAAATAGCGGGCAATCAGGTCCAGCGCATGCATGGCGCCATGGGTCAGCACGATCTGCTCCGGCTCGACGCCGATTTCCAGCTCGGCCAGGCGCACGCTCAATTGCTGGCGCAGCGGCCGGTAACCGAACGGTTCGCCATAGCTGGTCAGTCGTGCATTGGGGCGGCGGGTCAGATCGCGCAGCGCCTTTTCCAGCTCGGCTTGCGGCATCCAGCTAGCTGGCAGCCAGCCGCAGCCTGGCTTGAGCATTTCGTTATCGTTACTCAGTGCGTCCTGGCGCAGCAGCCACAGACTATCGACACAGCGGCGCAGTGGCGGATCGCGACGCGGCGGCACATTGACCTGGTTTTCCAGCCGGGGCGCCACAAAAAAGCCGGCGCCGCGCCGCGACTGCACAAAACCCAGCGCCACCAGTCGATCATAGGCCTCCACCACGGTGAACTTGGATACGCCGTAGTCGGCGGCAAAACGGCGGATTGAGGGCAGTCGGCTACCGGCACGCAAGCTCTTGTCGCCAATGCGCTCGACAAACTGCTCGACGATCTGCTCGACCAAGGCTTTGTCATGCGTGTGATCAACCGAAAACGGGGCCATCATTACTCCCAAACGCACCGGGACTGTCCGGAACTGTCTGGTGATTGTCCGCGCTTAGTAGATACTGAACAAGCAAAACTGTAACCGGACAACTCGCCGGCAGCACAACTTCAATCGAGAATATGGATTATGGACTATCTCAACTCAGCCTAAATCGTCGTATGCTCCCCGCTTACATTTCTCCAGAAGCCAATGGATAGGAAATGCCGATGGAAGCGCCGGTCTTCCAAAATAGTAGCCTTGCACTGCGGGTCGTCCCATCAAGCTCAATATTTTCGATTGCTCAGCAGTCTCTATGCCTTCGGCGGTCACGCCTAATTCAAGGCTGTTTGCCATCTGCATCATGGCTGAGATCAATCCAACATCACGTGCCGTTCCCGGGAGTGCAATCACGAATGAGCGGTCTATCTTAATCCTGGTAATGGGAAGGTGCTTAAGGAGCGATAGCGAAGAAAAACCCGTACCGAAGTCATCAATTGCCACATTTACCCCCAACTCACGCAACGAAAGAACAACTCGGCGGCTATGGTGAAAATCTTGCAATATCGATTCAGTAATTTCGATCTCGAGGCTTTCCGACTCCAATTCATATCGATCAATGATCGTTGCAACTTGAGCAAGGAATCCATCGTTGCGGAATTGGCGAGCTGATGCATTGACTGCCATAAAGAGATCTTTTGCCCCATGGCGCTTCCATACCGTCAACTGTGCAGCCGCCTGATCAAGCACCCACGCTCCAATTGCATCGATCATCCCCGTTTCTTCAGCCACAGGAATAAACTTATCTGGATTTACCAAACCATACACCGGATGCTGCCATCGAATCAAAGCTTCAAAGCCAGCCAGGCGAGACTCATATAAATCCACCACCGGCTGAAAGTTTAAAACAAATTCGCCGCGCTCAAGTGCACCATACAGACTCTGCTCGATGTTTAATCGATTGCGTACATTCTCAACCAAGTCACGCGAATATGCGCAAACACACCCCTTCCCCCTACGCTTTGCTTCATACATGGCACTGTCTGCCGCACTCAAAAGGTCATGCATGGTTTTTCCATCAGTGGGAAATGTTGCCACACCGATGCTTGCACCAATGACAAATTGCAGCTCATCAACATGAATTGCCTTCGCAATAGTAGACAGAAGCTTTTGACCGATCTTCATCGCCTCATCACCTTGATGCAAAGCCGGCAAAACCACCACGAACTCATCACCACCAAGGCGTATGGCTTCATCGCCATGCCGTATTACCTGAGATATTCGGCGCGCAGCCTCCTGTATCACGCGATCACCGATATGATGACCCATCGAATCGTTGATGGATTTAAATCCATCGAGATCAATAAATATTACCGCGAGGCAATGTCCAGATGCCTTCGCCAACTCCATCTCATGCCCGAGCCGCTTATCCAGTAGATATCGATTACCTAACCCAGTCAAGGGATCATGATAGGCCAGATGCATAAGCTGATGCTCAGCCTCGCGAATGGCACTTATATCAGACAACATCTGGACATACTGGGTGGGTACCCCAGCTATATCATCCACAACGCAAAGATGCTGCAACGCGGGGAAAATACGCCCATCCTTACAGCGACAAGCCACCTCACTAGAGAAATGTCCGCTATTTTCACGCGCCATTTGAATGCTGTCCGGATCACTTTCTCGCCTGACCAGTAGAAACTCATTTGGACGTCGCCCCAAGACATCATTGATAGCGTAGCCAGTCAGACGACAAAAGGCAGCATTTACCGTTAACACCGCCCCTAAATCATCCAAAATTAAAATACCCTCGGCAGCGGCATCAAACACTACACTAGCCCGACGCAACGCCTCTTCCATCTGTTTGCGCTGCGTGATATCGCGCAAGGCACCGACCACAATGGCGGTGTCAGCCACCTCGCGTCGCAAGTGCCCGTACATTTCTAGCCAGGCGATCTCGCCGTTGTCGCGATACGCTCGAAACACGCAGTGGAAGAATCCACTGCTTGCAAGCATTTCGCCAACGCCAGTACGATCATCCGGATGAATGCGGTCCAACATCGCCGCCATGCCAGCTTTGAATGGGCAGAGTCCCGCCCCCCAGATATGGTTGAAACGCTCATCACCATTCAATTGGTCCAGTTGAGATTCCCACTCCCAGATCCCTAATTCCGCTGCTTGAATGGCCAAGGTCAAACGCGTTTCGGATTTAATCAGTGCACGCTCGGTTTCATACCGAAGGCGAGCGACCTGGATCACCGCGGTCAGCTCGCGCGGATCGAATGGCTTGGTCACATAACCGAATGGCTTGGTTGCTGCCGCCCGCCCGACCGTCGCATCGTCGGCAAATGCGGTCAGATAGATAACCGGCAGATGCAATTCCTCATAAATCTCCTTGCAAGCGTCAATCCCGTCGCGTTCGCCATCAAGGTGTATATCCATCAGGATCAAACTTGGGTTCAGGCAACGTGCCGCCGAAACGGCGCCGTCAGCGCTTACTTGAGTGCCACATACCTCGTGACCAAGCCGTTCCAGCGTCTGACGTAAATCCAGTGCAACGACCGGTTCGTCCTCTACAACTAGGATACGTTCGGATTGCATCACTATGCCTCCGTATTGTCAGGATGGAATCCTATTTCAATGCTCGTTCCAGTAAGCGAGGGTTCGATAATCAGTTCACCCTTAAGTTGCTGCGCAAACATCGGTATCAGTTGAGAGCCAAGGCCTGTACCGACGCTCCAATCGAAACCATCCGGCAGCCCACACCCATTGTCGGAAACGCGAATGCGGACCAAACCTGAATCGGTATACTTCATATTCACATCTATCACGCCGCCAACATGTGGCTGAAAGGCGTGTTTTATTGAGTTCAACACCAACTCATTAATTATCAACCCACAAGGAACCACACGCTTCGCCGAAAAATAGATTGTCGCGGTCGGCACTGAGACTCTGATCACAATTTTAGCCTCGCGTGCATTGTAGATTTCACCAATCAGCGCCATAAGCCTTGAGACAAACTCTCCAGCACTGAGTGTTGATAAACTATTTGATTCGTACAATAACTGATGTACCAGTGCCATCGCCTTAATTCGTGCCTGGCTTTCGGCCAACAATTGCGCCGCTTCAGGCGAAGCTTGTCGGGACTGTAAATTCAGCAGACTAGAAACAACCTGCAGATTATTTTTGACACGATGGTGAATTTCGTGAAATAAGGCTGTTTTTTCTTGCAAGGCAGCATCCTGCAATTCCCGTTCGCGCTTTTGCCCTTGGATATCACGCGCTAACTTGCAAGCACCAATAACGTTGCCATGCTTGTCGCGTAGTGGCGAAATAGTGACCGACACATCGAGTATCCTGCCTTCACGGTGTATGCGCTGTGTTTCGAACGGTTCCACTCGTTCGCCTCTGACGATAAGTGCCATGAGCGTCTTTTCCTCAACAAGCCGCTCGGGAGGAAACAGCATGGTGATGGGGCGGCCAATGGCTTCGCTATCTGAGTAGCCTAATAGCCGCTCGGCCGCCGGGTTCCAGCTGGTTATGATTCCATCCAGCGATTTGGTGATGATTGCTTCATCTGATGAGGAAATAATCGACCGCAATCGCTCCTCAGAAGCATGCAAGGCGACCTCCTGAGCATGCCGATCGGATATATCTATGCCCGATGGAATTAACTGCGTGACGACGCCATCATCATCACGCAATGGCGCTAACATGAAGTCTATCCACATGATTGACTCGCCTTTCATGCGCACCGGAACATCGAACCGTACAATTTCACCATTACGGCATCGGTCGATTGCTGAACGCAGCAGTGCCTGAACGGTACTGTCGTAGCACCACCAATGACACTCCCAAAATGCTTTCCCTTTCACCTCATCGATGCAGATGCCTGCGGCATCCAGCGGTGCCCTATTTGCGCTAACCAGTGTTCCATCAAGATCAAGCACACCCACAAAGGTATACAGCGTATCCAGCACTTTCAACAGCTGCCGCTGGCTCTGTTCAACCAGCTTTCGGGCCGTGGATGGCTCCGTCAAATCCTGGACAATCGCCAAAATTCCGCACGCCGCACCATCAGTACCCCGCCAGGGGTAGTAGGATGCAATGCGATGAAAGACACTCCCATCTGGGCTGGGTAGGGACGCGCGAAGATCTTGATTTACAAGCGGGACACCGTTTTCAAGCACGAAGCGCAGTCGCGGCTCGATGAGCATCGCCGCTTCCCTGGGCATGTACTCTCCGGGCCGTTTTCCTAGCATTGCATCAATGGGCAGGCCGTTCGTCTGGGCCTGAGCGGGATTCATATACAGCAGCCTTAGCTCTGTATCGAGCAGCACCACGCCGATGGGAAGACTGTCCAGGACGAACCGCAGAAGTTGCGACACACCATCAAACTGCATACTTCCTCCGAGTTGACACTTGGCTTAGTTTTTTTAATCTATAGATGCGAGGCGGCGCGCAATCAAATATATTATTTTACTGAAATACCCAAGCCAAGCTGATCAACAATCGCATCACGAACCGCCTCCTCGTGTGCCGGAAATTTGAGCATCATTGGAACTCCACCCAGGATTGCAGAAATCGGGATTCAGAAATTTCCGTGACAACGAATATATTTTGCTTACATGCAGATTGATTTAACACAAAGTGATGCGCGCACTGGCAGGGCCATAAAAAGCCTAACGCCGGATGCAAAGCAGGGAATTCGAGCAAAACAAGCTCACACCGCTTAAACACCCGGCCGATTTCGCTTTATTTTTAGTCAAAATCACTGAGTTTTGCCAATTTTTGACGTTTTAGTGAGAATTCGAAGAGTTGCGCACCAACCTGCCAAGCACACTGCGCAACACACCTTGCGGCTTTCACTAATCAAATTCAAATACAGCATTTAAAACCACTGCAGCAACATCGACCGAAGCGCCCTCATCCACTATTTCAAATGGCAAAAACCCGGAACGGTCACGCAAGGCGACACATTTGAACATCGCACCATCCTAATCCACTGTTCATTTTATGCACCAAACCCAGGAAAGCCCACATTGCGCGGGATGGCAATATTATCTGCACTTCTCCAAATCAGGAACGACTTCGATGGCGGCCGTACAAGTGCAGCGGTCAAGAATACGATACAGGCAGTGCCGAAGTCGCTCTGATCATCTGAGAATTGCGAGGTCGCAAATACAGAGATTAATCCCCACACCTCTTTGATTTACAGCCCTTCGCCAGATTCTCTCATTTGAAAAATTTGCAATTCGTGATGTTGCAATGACTAGACCCCCCCACTCTTTCTAAAATATTAGCAACGCAGACAGTATTTGAAAGCCACCAAATTCAAAACTGCCCATTCACCATCAAATAGGTACGCACCTTGTTGCTGCTACCATAAGCAATGGCAAAATACGCCGGGCCTAATCGCGTATCACTGCCGATAAAAAGAGTTTCCGAATGCAACCAGCGGCTCGGATCGAGGCTAGGGTCCAGCGGCCGCCATAGCTTGCCACCTTCCAGTGCCATCCCCCAGAAACCTGCCCTGCCAAAAAGCGGACTCAGCTTTGCCAGATCTTGCGAAATGCGGATACTGGCCTGGGCAATGCTGGCAGCACGTAGCTCGCCGGGCTGAAAGCCGGACAGCTGGAACAGGCCGCCACTGGCAGGCTGGGCATAGTCGGGCGCATCGTGGGTATGGTCCAGCTTCAAGGCTAGCAAGGTGGACCAGCTGCCGTGGCGCAGCGCCTGCTTCAGATCCAGTGTGCTGCGCGTGTAGGCGGCCGTCGCGCCAAGCCCGGTCAGCGACTGGAAGTAATCGAACTTGGCATAGCCGCCTTCACGCGGATACAGCGCGTCGTCGAGCTGGTCGTAGACCAGCGTCGCCTTGAGGCCGCCGACATGGGTCGCACCTTGCCTGAGGGTCGGGTCACCGGTACTGCGACTGAAATTGACCTTGCCGCTGACCAGGCCGATACGCGCCTCGCCCCATTGGCCCCAGCCCGAGCCGATATCCAGACCTATCTGTCGCTCGGCGCGCCGGTACTGTGCCAGGCGCGAGCCGGCGTAATACAGCTCGAAAGGCTCGCTCACCAATCCGGCATTGGCTGCCACAAACGCGCTACCACCCAGGGTAAGCGGCTGATGAAAAGCAGTCTGCAGCCCGCGGGTCGAGCCGATAAAGGCGCGCGCCTTGAATTCTCCACCCAGGCGGTTCAACCAGCTGCGCCGGTACTGCGCACCTAATTCGAACGCGGCATCGTCATTGAAGTCGGTGCGCAAACCAAGACCAAAGTCCAGATAGCCCGGGCCCCAGGGCTTCTCGCGCGGCCGCACTTCCAGCGTGTCGCCTTGAGGTCCGGGCAGGACGCGATAGTCGATCTGCTCGAAGTCGCCACTGGCATACAGCCGCCCCAATTCGGCATGCAAGCGCTCCAGCGGCAAGGGTGCGCCGGGCTTGATATCGAGCGCTTCCTTCACCACGGCCGGATTGACATAGCGGGTGGCTTCAACCTCCACCGCCGCAATCGGCGCATTCTTGCGCACCCGCTTGGCCAGCGCCGCACGCCACTCAGCATAGGCCGCAACATCAAGCTGATAGCCCAGCAGTGCCGGCAAGGCGGCCTGCGCCGCTGCTTCACCGGCCGCTATAGCGGCCGTGCCATCGGCAAACCCCGCAGGTGACATATTGCCAAGATCGGGCCGCACCAGAATATCGCGCTTGCCCAGCTGGCGTACCTGCTCGTCGACATTGCGCTGCATCAGCGCACGCACCGCCTGATCGGAAATGCTCAGCGCATCCTGGGTTTGCTGGCGCGTCAGCAAGGGCGAGCCGACGTCAACGGCAATCACCACATCGCCGCAGACGCCGCGCGCCACATCCACCGGCAAATTGCGCGCCATGCCGCCATCGACCAACACACGTGTGGCGCGCTCCACCGGCGGAAACACCCCGGGCACCGCCATGCTGGCACGCATGGCGCCGGCCAGATCGCCGCGCGACAGCACCACCATATCGCCGCTTTCCA
>NZ_JAYRLZ010000185.1:0-8644 GCF_041904975.1 Chitinimonas sp.
GGCTGCGCGCGCCGAGGCCAGTTGCAAGGCGCTGGGCGAGCAATGCCCCTTGGTCGATTGATCGGCCGCCAAGTGCCGGCCTGATCGGCGTCATTGGCCGGCGAACGGCTTTGCCGGGAAGGCCTGGCTAGTGCAATGGCCGGGAAGTGCCGCCTGCCCCGGTTTGCCTGCTGCGGGTGAGCCTGGCGACCTTCTCACCCAGTCGCTTCCAAAGGCCATGTCTTGCGGAGTCTTGCAATGCCGGTCTACAATAGCGGGCTTCCCGGAGTTCCGGGGAGACATTCTCCCGCCCGCGCGAGCCAGGGTGTGCCAAGTCAGGCGAATACGCCGGCACGGCATGTCGGTCGCGGGTGGTAAGTCCAAACCCTCGCAATGGAGTTCCCATTATGTCCGTCAGCATGCGCGAAATGCTGGAAGCCGGTGTTCACTTCGGCCACCAGACCCGTTACTGGAACCCGAAGATGGCACCGTTCATCTTTGGTCATCGCAACAAGATTCACATCGTCAATCTGGAAAAGACCCTGCCGATGTTCGAGTCGGCGCTCGCCTATGTGCGTCGTCTGACCGCCAACAAGGGTTCGGTGCTGTTCGTTGGCACCAAGCGCCAGGCTCGCGAAATCGTTCGTGAAGAAGCCCTGCGCGCTGGCGCACCTTTCGTTGACCATCGCTGGCTCGGCGGCATGCTGACCAACTACAAGACGGTCAAGCAATCGATCAAGCGCCTGAACGAACTGCAAGTCACCCTGGCTGATCCGAACAACGGCTACTCGAAGAAAGAGTTGCTGACCCTGAGCCGCGAAGTCACCAAGCTGGAAACCTCGCTGGGCGGCATCAAGGACATGAACGGCCTGCCAGATGCGATCTTCGTGATCGACGTCGGCTACCAGAAGGGTGCCATCGTTGAAGCGCAGAAGCTGGGCATCCCGGTGATCGGCGTGGTGGATACCAACAACTCGCCCGAAGGCATCGATTACATCATTCCAGGTAACGATGACTCGGCTCGCGCCATCCGCCTGTACGCCCGTGGCGTGGCTGATGCCGTGCTGGAAGGCCGTGCCCAGGCTATCCAGGAAATCGTTGCTGCCGGCGCCGAAGCGCAAGCCGCTTAATCGAGCTGTCATACGATTCAAGCAATAAAGGGGCGCAAGCCCCTTTTTGCTACCTTTACCGAATTTGAGATCTAAGGAGTATCAACATGGCGGAAATCACCGCAAAGATGGTTGGCGAACTGCGCGAAATGACCGGTCTGGGCATGATGGATTGCAAGAAGGCCCTGGTCGAAGCCAATGGTGACCTGAAGGCTGCTGAAGAAGCGCTGCGCATCAAGTCGGGCAACAAGGCTTCCAAGGTAGCTGGCCGTACCGCTGCTGAAGGTACCGTTGCCGTGTTCGTCAAGGGCAATATCGCTGCCCTGGCCGAAGTGAACTGCGAAACCGACTTCGTCGGCAAGGATGCAGGCTTCCTCGCCTTTGCCCAAGCCGCTGCTGAAGCCATCGCCACTGCCAACCCGGCCGACGTGGAAGCGCTGGGCGCGGTGAAGACCGCCTCCGGCGAAACCGTGGAAGAAATGCGCAAGGCCATCATCGCCAAGCTGGGCGAGAACATCAATGTGCGTCGCTTCACCCGTTTCGACACCACCGGCAGCCTGGCTACCTATCTGCACGGCTCCAAGATCGGTGTCGTGGTGGACTACACCGGCGGCAACGAAGTGATGGGCAAGGATATCGCCATGCATATCGCTGCTTCCAAGCCCAAGTCGCTGGATGCATCGGGCGTGGACGCCGAGCTGATCGACACCGAGCGCCGCGTTGCCATCGAGCGTGCCAAGGAAGCCGGCAAGCCGGAAGCCATGTGGGACAAGATCGCCGAAGGCACCGTGCAGAAGTTCCTCAAGGACGTCACCTTGCTGAGCCAGCCTTTCGTCAAGGACGACAAGCAGACCATCGAGCAACTGCTCAAGGCCAATGGCGCAACCGTCAAGTCGTTCACCATGTATGTGGTGGGCGAGGGCATCGAGAAGAAGGTTGTTGACTTCGCTGCCGAAGTTGCCGCTGCCGCCAAGGTTTAAGCAGTACCTGCCGTACCGACAACCGTCCGGGGTGACCCGGACGGTTGTTTTGCAAGTAGCGCCGGCAAATGCCGAACTTTTCCGGTTTGCCCTGCTACAAAGAAGCGATTTCCTCCAACAGCCAAGGTGAGCCCATGAGCCAATCCCCAGTCTACAAACGCATTCTTCTCAAACTGTCGGGCGAAGCACTGATGGGTGAGGACAGCTATGGCATCAACCGCGCAACGGTTGAGCGCATTGTGGCCGAAGTGAAGGAAGTGGCGGAACTGGGTGTGCAAGTGGCGGTGGTGATCGGTGGCGGCAATATCTTCCGTGGCGTGGCGCCAGCGGCAGCCGGCATGGATAGAGCAACCGCCGACTATATGGGCATGCTGGCCACGGTGATGAATGCCATGGCCTTGCAAGATGCCATGCGCCAGCAGGGCCTGATCAGCCGGGTGCAGTCTGCGCTGACCATCCAGCAAGTGGCCGAGCCGTATATTCGCCCCAAGGCGATCCAGTATCTGGAAGAAGGCAAGGTGGTGATTTTCGGTGCCGGCACCGGTAACCCTTTCTTCACTACCGATACCGCAGCCGCACTGCGCGGCATGGAAATGAGCGCCGATGTGGTGCTCAAAGCCACCAAGGTTGACGGCGTCTATACCGATGATCCGAAAAAGAACCCGGATGCGGTGCGCTACTCCTCGCTGACCTTCGATGAGGCGATTTCCAAGAATCTCAAGGTGATGGACGCCACCGCGCTGGCGCTGTGCCGCGACCAGAACATGAATATCCGCGTGTTCAGCATCTTCAAGGCCGGCGCGCTCAAGCGCGTGGTGCTGGGTGAGGATGAGGGTACGCTGGTTCACTGCTGACCGGCCTGGCTGCGGTTTGTATTTGGACTGCAGCTTCGCCAGGCGAAGCCCGGCGGGATGGACCATTGGTGCTGATCGGGCCGGTCCCTGATTTAGTCCGACTCCCCCCGTCCTCGCCGCCGCGAGGGAGCTTGGCTTGCTGCAGTGAGGTGTTTGAAGCGGTATCGTTGACCGATGCCTTGCGGGATGGGTGCTTGGTGATCGTTGGGGCTGGCCCCTGGTTCCACATCTCCCGTCGTTGCTTGCCGGCAAGGGAGCTTCGGTAGCGCTCGTGGCTATTTCAAATCCTGCCCGGTACGTGCTTTTGGTGCGTATGGCTATGAGCGGCAGGCCTGCATTTTTCTCAAGCCATTTCCTGTTTTTCCTGGCGGACGGCATAATTCCGCCTTTATTCAATCAGACAACCACACAGGAGCGAGAGATGATCGCCGACGTGAAGAAAAACACCGAACAGAAGATGCAGAAGTCGGTGGAAAACCTCAAGGCCAATCTGGCCAAGGTCCGCACCGGCCGCGCCCATACCGGTCTGCTCGATCACATTACCGTGGATTACTACGGCAACCCGACGCCAATCAATCAGGTGGCCAGCGTTACCCTGATGGATGCCCGCACCTTGTCGGTATCGCCCTTCGAAAAGAAGATGGGCGCCGCTATCGAGAAGGCGATCCGCGATTCCGATCTGGGCCTGAACCCTGCCTCGATGGGCGATGTGGTGCGGGTGCCGATGCCAGCACTGACCGAAGAGCGCCGTCGCGACCTGATCAAGGTGGTGCGCGGTGAGGCGGAAGAGAGCCGGGTGGCGGTGCGCAATCTGCGCCGCGACGCCAATGAGCAGCTGAAAAAGGCGGTCAAGGACAAGGCCATCTCGGAAGACGACGAGCGCCGTGGTACGGACGATGTGCAGAAGCTGACCGACAAATACATTGCCGAGATCGACAAGCATCTGGCAGAAAAAGAAAAAGAATTGCTGACGGTTTAACTGTCCTGTGCACCCTGCTGATGTCGATCGGCAGGGTGTAATACTTTATATATCAACGTTTTATCGCCAAGGGTCGGCCGCGGTGCCATGCATAGTGTGGCGGAGCGCATGGCCTGGCGACATATTCCAAGTCAGGCAAGCACGTGGCCCTGTTTCAGAGTTCGACCCGCGAAGTTCCCACCGTCGCAACCGTACCACGCCATATCGCCATCATCATGGATGGCAATGGCCGCTGGGCCAAGAAGCGCTTTCTGCCACGCATTGCCGGCCACAAGCAGGGCGTGGAAACGGTGCGCGAAGTGGTCAAGGCCTGTTCCGAGCTGGGGGTGGGTTATCTGACCCTGTTTGCCTTTTCCAGCGAGAACTGGCGGCGTCCGCAGGAGGAAGTATCGTTCCTGATGGGGCTGTTTCTCGGCGCGCTGGAGCGCGAAGTGGAAAAGCTCGATCGCAATGGCATCCGCCTGCGCATCATCGGCCGGCGTGACCGCTTTGCCGGCGAAATCGTGCAGATGATCGAGCGGGCCGAGGCGCGCACTGCCCACAATACCGGCCTCACCCTCACCGTGGCTGCCGACTATGGCGGGCGCTGGGACATCATGCATGCCACCCAGTCCTTGCTGAAGGCGCGGCCTGAGTTGGTCCATGCCGGTTTTGACGAGGCAGACCTGGAACCCTTCCTCGCCATGGCCTACGCGCCGGAGCCGGATCTGTTCATCCGTACCGGCGGTGAAGCGCGTGTATCGAACTTCCTGCTGTGGCAGCTCGCCTATACCGAGCTGTATTTCACCGACGCCTTCTGGCCCGATTTCAATCGCACCGCGCTGGAGGCTGCCATTGCCTCGTATCAACAGCGCGAACGCCGCTATGGCCGCACCAGCGAACAGTTGATCGCGGGCGGTGCCTGATCATGCTGAAGACACGCATTATCACTGCCTTGCTATTGCTGCCCGTGGTGCTGGGCTGCCTGTTCTTCGGTCCGCCTCTGCTCTGGGGCGGCTTTACCCTGTTCGCCCTGACATTGGGTGCCTGGGAGTGGTCGCGTTTTGCCCGTTTCAATGGCAATGAAATGCGCGTTTTCATCGGCGCATTCCTGTGCACTGGCCTCGCTTGGCTGTTCTTGCCGGAAATGCGTGCTGCCGCACCCTTGCTCGACGGATTGTCGCTGCTGTTCTGGCTGTTGCTGGCGCCGCTATGGCTGTCCAGAAAATGGACCTTGAGCCGCAAATGGCTGGCTGCCTTGCTCGGCTGGCTATTGCTGCTGGCCGCCCTGATGGCGATGACCCGGCTGCATGGCCTGAAAAACGGCCCCTTGGTACTGCTGCAAATCCTGGCGATCGCCTGGGTGGCTGATGTTGCCGCCTATTTCACCGGTCGTGCCTTTGGCCGGCGCAAGCTGGCGCCGAGCATCAGCCCCGGCAAGAGCTGGGAGGGCGTATGTGGCGCCCTGCTGGCGGTGAGCATCTATTTGCTGTTGCTTTATCATTTCAAAGCGCCGCTGGTCACGGCGATTCCGCTATGGGTATTGCTGCCGTTGGGTTGGGCCCTGACGGCGGTCAGCGTGGTCGGTGATCTGTTCGAATCGCTGCTCAAGCGCCAGGTTGGCCTGAAAGACTCCAGCAATCTCTTGCCCGGCCACGGTGGCGTGCTCGATCGCATCGATAGCCTGCTGGCGCTGGCGCCGGTGGCTGCTGGCCTGTTGTTCGGCTACTTTTTTCTGGTCCTGCTGGGTTGATTGCCATGCATAAACCGCAATTGCTCACCATTCTTGGCGCGACCGGCAGCATCGGCGTCAGTACACTGGATGTGGTGGCGCGCCATCCGGATCGTTACCGGGTGCTGGCCCTCACCGCCCATGGGCAGCTCGATCGCCTGGTCGAGCAATGCATCGTGCATCGCCCTCGCTATGCCGTATTGGCCGAACCGGCGCGGCTGCCCGAGTTGGCAAGCCGGCTGGCCGCAGCCGGCTGTGGCGAGATCGAAACCCTGGCAGGGATCGAGGCGCTGGAATACGTCGCCTGCCTGCCGGAGGTGGATGCGGTGATGGCCGCCATCGTCGGTGCGGCCGGCATGCGCCCGACACTGGCGGCAGCACGCGCCGGCAAGCGCATCTTGCTCGCCAATAAAGAAACGCTGGTGATGGCCGGCCAGCTGTTTATGGACGCGGCCCGTGATGGCGGCGCCACCTTGCTGCCGATCGACTCCGAACACAATGCCATTTACCAGTGCCTGCCGCAGCCATTCAGCGACGCGGCCGAGCAAGGGGTGCGGCGGATTCTGCTCACTGCATCGGGCGGACCTTTCCGCCGCTTCAGCCAGGCGGAGCTGGCGACCGTCACGCCAGCGCAAGCGGTGAAGCACCCGAACTGGAGCATGGGTCGCAAGATTTCGGTGGATTCGGCCAGCCTGATGAACAAGGGGCTGGAGGTGATCGAGGCGCGCTGGTTGTTCGATCTGGCGCCCGAGCGCATCAAGGTGGTGGTGCATCCGCAAAGCGTGATCCACTCGATGGTGGAATATGTCGATGGTTCGGTGCTGGCGCAGCTGGGTAACCCGGATATGCGCACACCGATTGCCTATGGCCTGGCCTGGCCGGAACGGATCGAAGCCGGCGTGGCGCCGCTCGATCTGTTCGACATCGCCCAGCTGAATTTCGAGGCGCCCGATCTTGATCGCTTCCCCTGCCTCGCCTTGGCCTTTGAAGCCTTGCAACTTGGTGGCGCCGCGCCGGCTGTGCTCAATGCCGCCAATGAAGTGGCGGTGGACGCCTTCCTCGCTGGCGAATTGGACTTTGTCGGCATTGCACGGGTGAATGCCGCTACCCTGCGCGGCCTGGCGCGTGACTTTGATGCCGCCAGCCTGGAAAGCCTCACTGCGGCCGATGCCGCGGCCAGACAGATGGCGCGCAGCTTGTTGCGGCTTGCGGTGTAAGCTGTCCGGCCGCGCCAGAGGCCGGCGAATCTTGAAACCCGCGTTCGATTACAGGTAGTGGTCATGCATCTTCTGTTTACGCTGGCAGCCTTTGCTGTCGCCATCGGTGTGCTGGTAGCGGTGCATGAATATGGCCACTACTGGGTGGCCAAGCGCTGCAACGTCAAAATACTCACTTTTTCCATTGGCTTTGGCACGCCCATCAAGGTGTGGCAGCGTGGTGAAACGCTGTGGCAGCTGGCCGCCATCCCGCTTGGTGGCTATGTGAAGATGCTGGATGAGCGCGAAGCGCCAGTGGCGGACAATGAGCTTCATCGCGCCTTCAATCGTCAGTCGGTGGCAAGGCGCATGGCCATTGTGGTAGCCGGCCCGGTGGCCAATCTGCTGCTGGCCATCTTGCTGTATTGGGTGATCTTTGTATCCGGTGTGGTGCTTACCGCCCCGAAAATCGGCTCCATCCTGCCTGCGAGCCAGGCGGCGCAGGCTGGACTCGTCGCTGGCGATACGGTGGCCGCCATCAATGGCAAGCCGGTGGAGAGCTGGTCCGACGTCAAGCTTGCCCTGGTTGATGCGGCCTCGGCCAATACCGCCATCGATATGAGTCTGCTGGGCCGCAATGGCGAGCAGCGGCAAGCCCATCTGGATTTCAGCCATTTCGACAAGGACAAGGTCGACGGCGATACTGCCGAGCGAATCGGTATGTCGCTGGCAGTCTATCTGCCGCGCCTGGGCAAGATCGAGCCGGGTGGCGTGGCGGCAAGCAGTGCCATGCGCGAAGGCGATGGCCTGGTTGCGGTGAATGGGCAGGCTACGCCTGACTGGTTGAGTTTTTCTACCGCAATACGCGCACTGCCGGGCAAGCCGGCCCTGATCACGCTGAATCGTGGTGGCCAACCGGTGCAGGTACAGATCACTCCGCGCGCCGAAATGGTCGATGGCAAGCTGCTCGGTCGCATCGGCATCCATCCGGCCTTTGACGAGGCGGCCATGCAGGCGCTGAACCTGCCGCGCAGCTATGGGCCGGTGCCGGCACTGGGCCTGGCTGTGCGCCAGACCTGGGAAACAGCAACGCTGTCGGTGCGCATGATGTGGCGCATGGTGATGGGTCAGGTATCGGTGAAGCAGATATCCGGCCCGGTGGCGATTGCCGGCTATGCCGGGCAAACCGCCAAACTGGGCTTGCGGCCCTACCTGGAATTCCTGTGCATGATCAGCATCAGCCTGGGCGTACTCAACCTTCTCCCCATTCCGGTGCTGGATGGCGGGCATTTGTTGTATTATTCGGCCGAACTTTTGCGGGGCCGGCCCCTGTCGGAGCGCGCCATGGAACTCGGTCAGCGCGTGGGCGTCGGAATCCTCGCCGTGTTGATGTCGGTGGCCCTGTTCAATGACATCTCACGTTTGGTCGGCAGCTGACTTGCCGATTCCCTTACTTCAATCCAGCGGTGGCACGGGTTTCTGGCCCTGCCGCCGGATGTGTTTATGAAACCGACCTCGCTTACGCTCGCATTGTTTGCCGCATTCGGCATTTCGTTCACCGCCCACGCTTTCGACGCTTTTGTCATCAAGGAGATTCGGGTTGAAGGTATCCAGCGCACCGAGGCTGGTACCGTGTTCAATTATCTGCCAGTCAAGGTTGGCGATCGTATCGACAACGACAAAGCCAGTGCGGCGATCAAGGCGCTGTTTGCTACCGGCTTTTACAACGATGTGCGCATCGAAGCGGACAAGGACGCGCTGATCATCACCGTGGACGAGCGCCCGGTAATCGCCGAGATCAAGGTCGATGGCGCCAAGGACATCGAGGCCGACCAG
>NZ_JAYRLZ010000461.1:0-1541 GCF_041904975.1 Chitinimonas sp.
GACCACGATCAGCGGGGCGCCGATGCCGAGCGCCATCACATACAGGGCCAGCGCACCGCGCAGCACATCGCCGCTGGCGCCGATATAGGCCAGGGCGCCGGCCAGCGGCGGTGCCACACAGGGGCCGACGATCAGTGCCGACAGGGCGCCCATCAGGAACACCGGCAGCCAGCGGCCGCCGGGCAGGCGGTTGGAGGCGTCGTTCAAGCGCGATTGCAGGGCCGATGGCAGCTGCAATTCGTATAGATCGAACATCGACAGCGCCATCACCACAAAGAACACGGCAAAGCCACCGAGCACCCAGGCGTTTTGCAAAGCAGCCGACAGCAGGCTGCCCGATAGCGCCGCCGCGACGCCAGCAATGGCATAGGTGAGCGCCATCCCCTGCACATAGACAAAGCTCAGCGCAAAGCCGCGCCCCTTGCTGCTGGCCTGGCCCTGTCCCACCACAATGCCGGAGACGATGGGAATGAGCGGATACATGCAGGCGGTGAAAGCGAGGCCCAGCCCGGCGATGAAGAAGAAGGCCAGCAGGGCGGCCAGATTGCCGCTGCGGAACAGCTTGGCAGTGCCTTCGGCGCTATCGGCCTCGCTGGCTGCAGGCGCGGCTGCTGCAAGGCTAGAGTCAGCCGGCGCTGGCTGGCTGGCTGCCGCTGCACTGGCTGGTGCTGGCGTTTCGCTTGGCGTGCCAGCTTTGCTGTCTGTGGCGCTGTGCTCGCTGGTCGGGGCAGGCGCAGCTGCGGTAGCTGCTGCTGGCACAGGGGCAGTTGCCTTGGCTGGCGGTGCCGTGACAGCGTCCACCGCCTTGGCAGGCGTGGCGGTCTTGGCCGGTTGCGCTGCGGTGGTCGCCGGTGCGCTGCCAAACAGCGAAGCGACGGCGGCGTTGGCCGGCGCGGCGCCCAGCGTCAGCTGCACGGTTTGCGGTGGGTAGCACACGCCGGCATCGGCGCAGCCCTGGGTAACCAGTTTCAGCTTGTTGCCGGCGGCAATCGGCGTGTCGCTGGCGAGTGGCACATCGACCGCATGGCGATAGGTGACTACCTCGCCAAAATACTCATCATGCTTGACCTTGCCCTCGGGAAAGCTCGGGCTCAGCTTGCCATCGCCCGGTTGCAGCGAAAACTGCATGCGGTCGCGATACAGATAGTAGCCATCGGCCACCTCGACATGCACCACCAGGGTGCGATCATCCTTTTTTGTCACCGAGGGCTTGAAAGCCTGCTCGGGCGGCAGCAAATCAGCAGGGTCGGCCGCGCCGGCATAGAGCGACAGCACGCTGCCGAGCATTACAAACAGGCGCTTCATCGGCAGCCCCCGATACGGAAGGCAAAAAGGGCGGCAGGGCTAAAATCAGCCATACGGCCGGTCTTGGGTAGACAATGCATGGGAATCTCGGCGACAGGTTTCTGGCAAACAGGCTGGGATGTTACCGCCGCCAGCTCGATACGTCGCGTAATAGTCAATTTCATTCCAAACAGGCTTCCCACTTCATGCTGATGCGTTTGCTGCCCTATCTGATCCTGCTTGTGCTCGCCTTGCCG
>NZ_JAYRLZ010000186.1:0-8609 GCF_041904975.1 Chitinimonas sp.
GCTTTCGGCGCATGGCGCTCGATCAGGGCCACGCGCCAGTGCGGCGCCAGCGCCAGCGCCAGGCTGGCACCGACCAGTCCGCCGCCGACAATGGCGATATCGAATTCCTGTGTAGCCATTGCATCCATCAACCATGCTTCCCAATGCGAGCGCCCAAGCGCTTTCGGCCTGCCTGCCACGACGGCATGCAGGCAGATTCACCCTGGCAATCAGCGATCGCGGCGGAGCCGGATAGCAGAAGTTCAAAATCAGCTGTCATGGGGTGCCAAACACCATGCGCCGGGCAAAACCACGGCGCAAAGGCTTGAGACTATCGAGTGCCAACATGCCATAGCTGCGCGCCCGCTTGAGCGGCGGCAGGTTCAGTCCGAACAGGCGGATCAGGCCATCGGTGAAGCCTACCGTAGCGAGGCTGTCGCGGCGGCGCAGGCTGGCATAGCGCGCCAGCATGGCCGGGCCGCCCAGATCCGCGGTTGGCGTAGCCTTGATCAGGCGAGCCAAGGCCAATGCATCACGCAGGCCCAGATTGAAGCCCTGGCCGGCCACCGGGTGCAGGGTCTGCGCCGCATTGCCCACTACCGCCAAGCGCCGCGCATGATGGGCGCCGGCCCACTTCAGCCGCAAAGGGAAGGATGCACGGGCACCGACCGCTGTCAGCAAGCCGGCGCGCTGGCCGACCCTGGCCTGCAATTCGTGCAGGAAATCCACATCTGGGAGACTTGCGGCTTGCAACGGGTCCTGACTTGGACGCGTCCACACTGCGGCATAGCGGCAGCCATGCTCGCCATCGATCGGCAGCAGGGCAATCGGGCCATCACAGGCAAACCGCTCGAAGGCGCGACCCTTATGCGGGCTGGCTACGGTGACTTCCGCCACCAGCGCATGCTGGGCGTAGTCATGTTCGTCCTGGGCAATGCCGGCAGACGCCAGCAATTTGCCGCCTTCGGCCAGTACCGCCAAGCTCGCGGTCAGCAGCAGTTCGCTGCCCTCGCGCTGCAAGGTGGCGGCGGCATAGCCATCGAGCAGCTTCAGTGCGCCGACCCGTGTTGCCGGCAGGTAATGAATGCGTGGGTTGGCCAACAACTGCTGGTGCATGGCGCGAGCGAGGGCGGCATAGGGCATCACATAGCCGAGCGCCGGAAGGTCGAGATCTTCATGGCTGAGCTTTACCCGGCCAAAAGTGTGTTGCTGCGAGACATGCACGGTGTGGATGGCGGTGGCGGCCTGCGCCGGCCAGACACCCAGTGGCGCCAGCGCCTCGCGGCTGGCGTGCGACAAAGCCAGGGCGCGCGCGTCGCCGACCGGCTCGGGCTTGGCTTCCACCAGCGCAATGATCAGGCCGGTATCGGCTAGCGTAAGCGCCAGCGCGCCACCCACCGGGCCACCGCCGACGATCAACACATCCACATGGGCTGGAATCGCAGTTGCCGGCATCTGCCCTACCCCGCCATGGTCGCTTCGATATCGGCCACCGTCTTGGGCGCCAGCGCCGTCAGATTCTCATGGCCCGACCCGGTCACGATCAGGTCGTCTTCGATGCGCACACCGATATGCAGGAACTGCTCGGGCACCTGCACATAGTGGGCTGGTGAATCGGCCAGCAGCGGGCGGAAATACAGGCCCGGCTCCACCGTCAACGCCATGCCGGGGGCCAACAGGCGCGATTCGCCATCCATGCGGTATTCGCCGACATCGTGCACATCCAGCCCCAGCCAGTGGCCGGTGCCATGCATGTAAAACTGCTTGTAGGCCTCGGTTTCGATCAAGCCGTCGACGGTGCCCTTGAGAATGCCGAGATCGACCAGGCCCTGGGTCAGGGTACGCACCGCAGCATCGTGGTAGGCAATGCGGCGGATGCCGGGCTTGACCTGCTCGAAGCCGGCCTGCATCGCGGCCAGCACCAGCTGGTAGATATCCTTTTGCGGGCCGCTGAACTTGCCGCCGATGGGAAAGGTACGGGTGATATCGGCCGCATAGCCATGCAACTCGCAGCCGGCATCGATCAGCAGCAGGTCGCCCTGCGCCATCTTGCGGTTGTTTTCCTGGTAATGCAGGCAGGTGGCATTGGCGCCACTGGCGACAATGCTGCTATAGGCCGGGTAGCGCGAGCCGTTTTTATAGAAGTGGTAGAGCAGCTCGGCTTCCACCTCGTATTCAAACTGGCCGGCGCGGGCGGTCTGCATGGCGCGGATATGCGCTTCGCTGGAGATGCGACCCGCTTCGCGCATGATGGCGATTTCGTCCTCATCCTTATGCAGGCGCATCTCATCGATGGCCATGCGCGCATCGACAAATTCCGACGGTGCAGTCACGCCGGTCTTGGCGCGCGCCTTGACCCGGTCCACCCAGCCAAGAATACGCCGGTCCCATTTTTCGTCGTAGCCGATCGGAAAATACAGGCGCGGCTGATCGGCGATCAGCTCGACCAGCTTGTCGTCGAGCTGCTCAATCGGGTAAGCCTCGTCAAAGCCGAACTGCTCGCGTGCGGCATCGGGGCCAAACAGAAAACCTTCCCAGATTTCGCGCAGCTCGTTCTTGGGCTGGCAGAACAGAATGGACTTGGGCGCATCACCCAGCACCTGCACCAGCACGGCCTCCGGCTCGGGAAAACCGGTCAGGTAGTAAAAGCCGCTATCGAAACGAAACGGAAAGTCGCTGTCATTGCTGCGATTCTTGCTGCGGGCGGTAGGCAGGATCAGCAGCCCGGCTGGCAAGCGTTGATTGAGTTCGGCGCGGCGGCTTTGCTGGCGTTCTGGTTTGACATGCATGGCGGGAGTTCCTTGATCGGCCGGCACGAATCGCCGGCGCAAGATTGCCGATTATAGCCGGATCGGCAGCCCAGGCTGCGCTGCATGACGGATGCGTTGTCTGGTCAGATGGGTGGCCAGGATGGATTCACATCGTTCAACGCAAAGGCGCAGAGAACGCGGAGAGACGCAGACAAAGGCAAATAACGAGAATCCCATTTCAGGCCAACAAGATTCCCCACCATGGACGCGTTCATGCTTCTGCTTTTTCTCCTTTGGTTTTCCTCTGCGTCCCTCTGCGCCTTTGCGTTGAAGCCTTTGACTTTGGATTCAACGCCGCCTCAAACCACCTCAAACCTAAAGCACTGATGGATCTTGCGATTGCGGAAGTCTTCCGGCACCGACTGCGCCGAGATATCGCGGCACAGGCCCTGGAGCGAAGCGTCCAGGGTAAAGCCGCGCAGATTATTGCTGAAATACAGCACCCCGCCCGGCATCAACAGCTTTAGGCAGGACTGCACCAGTTTCACCTGGTCACGCTGTATGTCGAGAAAGTCCTGCATCTTGGCCGAATTGGAAAAGCTCGGCGGGTCCATCACGATCAGATCGAACAGCTGGCCTTCGTCGATAGCAGTTTCCAGGTAGCGGAACACATCGGCGCGCACCAGTTGATGGCGCTGCAGATCCATGCCATTGAGCTCGAAATTGCGCTTGGCCCACTCCAGATAGGTATTGCTCAAATCCACCGTGACCGATTCCGGCGCGCCGCCGGTGGCGGCATACACGGTAAAGCTGCCGGTATAGGCAAACAGGTTCAGAAAGCGCTTGCCGGCTGCCTCCTCGCCTACCCGTTTGCGGGTAGGGCGATGGTCAAGAAACAGTCCGGTATCGAGGTATTCATCCAGATTCACCCAGAAGCGCCGCCCCTGCTCGCTCACAGTGAAATCGGCGCTGTGATGGCCGGTGCGGCCGTACTGGAAATCATCCTTCTGCCGGCGCCGAATCTTGAATGCAATGGTCTTGGGCGCCATACCCAATACCTCGGCCACCGTAGCCTTGACCTCGTCCGCCCAGGCCGCGTGTTCCTCGTCGCTTTGCTGCCAGCCGGTATCGTATTCGGCGATATGCGCCCGACCGCCATACACATCGACCGCAACCGGGTATTGCGGAATATCGCGATCATAAATGCGATAGGCCTCGGTATTGGCGCGTTTGGCCCACTTGGCGAAGTGTTTATGATTTTTGGCGAGGCGGTTCTGGAAGTCTTGCAGGGCGGACATGGCGATCTTCTGGTTGGGGTCGTGTCAGTACAACAAAGCCGCCGGATTATCCGCGCTTTGCCGCCGGCGTGGGCACAAACTGCATCATGCCCACTGCCCGCCCTGGCACATCCGGATCGGGCTTTATACGTCAGTCATCGCACCCGCCGTGGCTGACGCGCTAGCCGAGCAAAGCTTCCAGCGCCTCGATATCGGCGACCAGGTCAATCGGGCAGAAACTCAGCACCTCGATATTCGGGTCGGCGAATACGGTGCGGCGGTCACGACCCGCGCCGTGGGTGGCGAGCGCCGCATCGCGCGCGGCCAGCAGCTGCACCAGCTGCGGCCGATACAAGCGGCACAGCGCCACCAGAAAGGCATTGACCTCGGGCACGCCTTCGCGCCCCTTGATATTGAACTGGTCTAGCGCGGTCAGTACCTGCCGGGCTGCAAGCCACGGCCCCTTGGTGACCCAGCGATTGACGGTAAACAGGCCTTGCGGCAAGCCCTGCGCATTCATCGATACGGCAAACAGATGCGCCGGCGCTGGCCGGCGGCCATCGCGCACCCGGGCGAGGCCCAGTTTTTCGGCGTGGATGAACAGATGAAAATGCCCATGCTCGCTGAATGGCCGCTGCAGGCCGGGGTGGGCATGGTAGAAGTATTGCGAGGCATGACGCTTGTCGCTGACATCGTCATCCGGGTAGTGGTCCCACTCGACAAAGCAGGCATCGCCTATGGTGGCCTGCACCGCCTGACTGCCGGCATCACCGAGCTTGCTCAGCTGCTCGACCAGCTTGCCGGCGGCCTTCCAGCAGGGCTTGAGCTGCGCGCGATCGAGCTGCGTCCAGGCAGGCGCGGCCACTTCAAACGGCAAGGGAGTCAGGTTTACAGATGCATTCATGGCGCAATCTATTGCGAGAAAAAGCCGGGCGGGAAGGCCCGTCCGGCCGGTAATGCTAGCGCAGGCGCTTACTTCTTGGCAGCGCAGCAACCCTTCTTGGCGGCGCAGCAGCCCTTCTTCGCTGCACAGCAAGCCTTCTTGGCGTGGCACTTCTTGGCGTGGCATTTTTTGGCATGGCACTTCTTGCCGGCACAGCAGGCCTTCTTTTCGGTCTTGGCGGCAGCGCAGCAACCTGCGTGAGCCGGTGCGGCTGCAATGGCAGCTGCAGCGATGACCGATGCACCAACAACCTTCTTCAGCGACTTCGACAAGGACATGGCAAAACTCCTAAGGGGGGAAAGGTGAATAGGCGAAACCGTTATATCGGCTTCGCTGTATGAGTATATCGAGCCGCGTTTTTCTTACATCGCTCATTGCAAAAACTGGCCGGAAATTTCATTTCCATTGCAGATCAATGAGTTGTATTTGCAACACTGCGCGTAAATCGGCCGAATATGCCTGGCCAAGACCAAGCTATCGGTCGATATGTAAGAAACCGGCGCTGCGGCACGACTCATCCCCTGTATCGCCATCTCACCCACCCAGGAGACCTCCATGCAGCTGCCTCGCCCCCATCATCTTGCCGCCCTTGCCCTGTCGGTTTTCTCGCTGGCGGCACTGGCCATCCAGCCGGTGTTCCAGACCGAAGACGGCGCCATCCGTGGCTATGACCCTGTAGCCTATTTCACCCAGCACAAGCCGGTAAAAGGCGACAAGCAGTTCACCAGCAAATGGCAGGATGCCGAATGGCATTTCGCCAATGAGGCCAATTTGAAGGCGTTTGAAGCCAACCCGGAGAAATATGCGCCGCAATACGGTGGTTATTGCGCCTACGGCGTGGCACAGGGCTATACGCCCGAGACCGACCCGGCGGCCTTCAAGGTGGTCAACAACAAGCTGTATCTGAACCTGAGCCAGGCCGTGCTGAAGAAGTGGAGCAAGGACATCAAGGGCTATGTGAAGGATGCCGACGAAAACTGGCCCAAGCTCAAGGATGGCAGCTACAAGGAAAAATAAGCGCAGCGCGCAGGCCGGATGCCCCGGCAAATGATGCATGCCAGCACGGGGTCGATCGGCCCCGTGCTGCGTTCAGGCGGGCGTCAGCACGGCTTTGACCGGCTGGGCACTGGCAGCAGCGCTTGTTTCGTGCGCGGCGCGAATCAGGTCAACCGCTTTCTCGGCAATGGCCACCGTCGGTGCATTGGTATTGCCGCCGATCAGGGTCGGCATGATCGAGGCATCGACCACGCGCAGGCCTTCCAGGCCATGCACGCGCAATTCGGCATCCACCACCGCCATCGGGCCGCTGCCCATCTTGCAGGTACCCACCGGGTGATAAATGGTCTCGGCCTTGGCGCGGATGAATTCGCGAATCTGCGCCTCGTCGTCGCTGACCGCCTTGCCCGGCACCAACTCCTCGCCGCGATACGCATCAAATGGCGCCGCCGCCAGCACCTTGCGCGCCAGCCGCACCCCCTTCACCATCGCCGCCATATCATCGGGGTGGCTCAGGTAATTGGCGTGAATGGCCGGCTTGGCCATCGGGTCGGCACTGGCCAGGGTGATTTCACCAACGCTTTTCGGGCGCAGCTGGCACACATGCAGCGAGTAGCCTTCACCAATGAGGAATTTCAGGTCGCGCCCATGATCGCGCAAACGGCCCGGAGTGAAATGCAACTGCAGATCGGGAATCGGCTCGGCCGGATCGCTCTTGATAAAGCCGCCCGCTTCGGCGCCATTGGTAGTGAGCATGCCGTTTCGCGCAAACAGATAGCGCAGCAGATTGGGCAAGCCCAGCAGCAGGTTCTTCGGGGTGATGCCATAAGACAGCGGCTTGGTGCAGCTATCGACGATGATCACATCGAGGTGATCCTGCAGGTTCTTGCCCACTCCCGGCAGTTCATGCACCAGCGGAATACCGAAGCGCTGCAACTGGCCGGCTTCGCCCACGCCCGACAGCAGCAAGAGCTGCGGACTCTGGATGGCGCCTGCCGACAGCAGCACTTCGCGGCGCGCCGCTACCTGGCATGTTTTGCCTTTGCAGCGGTATTGCACGCCGACTGCGCGTTTGCCATCGAACACGACACGGGTGGCATGGGCATCGGTAATGATGGTCAGATTGCTGCGCCCCTTGGCATGGCCGAGATAACCCTTGGCCACACTGCAGCGCCGCCCGTCTTTCTGCGTCAGCTGGTAGTAGCCAACCCCTTCCTGCTCTGCACCATTGAAGTCATGGCTCTCGGTAAAGCCGGCTGCCACCGCCGCTTTCACGAATACCGGCGACAAGGGTGACAAGGAGCGGGCATCCATCACATTGAGCGGGCCGCCGGTGCCGTGATACGCAGAAGCGCCACGTTCCTGGTGCTGCGAGCGCTTGAAGTACGGCAGCAAGGCCTGGTAGCTCCATCCGGCATTGCCTTGCGCGGCCCAGCTGTCGTAATCCGCTGCATGGCCGCGCGTATAGCACATGGCATTGGAAGAGCTGCTACCGCCCAGGGTGCGGCCGCGCGGCCAGAACAGCTTGCGCTTGTTCAATTGCGCCTCGGGCTCGGTATGGAAATTCCAGTTGAGCACCTTGCTGCGCATCATCCACAAAATTCCCAGTGGCATATGGATCAGCGGGTGACGATCCGGCGGCCCCGCCTCCAGAAGGCATACCGTCACTGCCGGATCTTCACTCAGCCGGCTGGCCAGCACACAGCCAGCCGAACCGCCACCAACGATCACATAGTCATACATTGCCTTGCTCCACCCATGACGCTTTTGCGCCAATTTTAGGGAAGGGCACACAGCCAGTCCGAAAATTCGAGCTATTGCTCGATTGATGCATGTGCCGCCGTGGTGGCATCGCCACAAGGTTGCAGCGCAGCAATCTCTCGCAAGGCGCACCATTGCTACAGCTCAGTGCTGTGCACCCTGCTGCGGCAGGATTGCAACAGCTCGGCGCCGGCAGTTTTCTTGGCTTACGTCATCATTGCGCAATCTGAATGTCGCGAACACGTCATGCGCCGCACCGATACTCGGCACCCGTGAGCGACCTTGCCCAACACCACTATCGTGCGATCTGGATCTCGGATGTGCATCTTGGCACTGCAGGCTGCCAGGCTGGCTATCTGCTGGATTTTCTCAAGCACAATGAGTCGGACCATCTCTACCTGGTCGGCGACATCATCGACGGCTGGGCGCTCAAACGTGGCTGGTACTGGAACCAGACGCATAACGATGTGGTGCAGAAGATCCTGCGCAAGGCGCGCAAAGGCACCCATGTGGTGTATATCGCCGGCAATCATGATGAAGTGGTGCGCCAATTCATCGGCCTGGCCTTCGGTGGCATCGATATCCAGGACGAGGTGGTGCACACCACCGCCGATGGCCGCCGCCTGCTGGTCCTGCACGGCGACCTGTTCGACGGCGTGATCCAGTGCGCGCGCTGGCTGGCCATTGTCGGCGACCAGGCCTATATGTTCACCCTGCAGCTCAATCGTTGGTTCAACCATATCCGCGCCAAATTCGGCCTGGGCTATTGGTCGCTATCGCAATTTCTCAAGCACAAGGTCAAAAAAGCGGTCAATTACCTGAGCCAGTTCGAAGAAGCAGTGGCACGCGAAGCCAAATCACGCGGGCTGGATGGCGTGGTATGCGGCCATATCCACAAGGCGG
>NZ_JAYRLZ010000187.1:0-8607 GCF_041904975.1 Chitinimonas sp.
CAAATGTCAGGAACACAAGTGATGCGTCTCATTAGCTACTGCCTCAGCGTCGTTCTGGCACTATCCGCCCTGGCCGCCGAGCCTGCCCTGCCGGCACCAGCCTTCCACACCAGCCGCCTTGGTGCCTACAAGCTGGTATCCCTGCTGACTGACCAGGGCGTTTGGCCGATCGGCGCCATGATCGACATGCCCCGCGGCAAGATGCTGGCCGCGCTGAAGGCGGCCAAGCTGGGCCCGGATATCGACACATCCAACAACGCCTTCCTGATCGACACCGGTAGCCGCCGCATCCTGATCGACGCCGGCGACAATGTGCTGGCCAGCCTGAAGGCCGCTGGCTACCAGCCGGAACAGATCGACGACATCCTGCTTACCCATCTGCATAGCGACCATGTGGTCGGCCTCGCCAACAAAGGCGCCCGCGTGTTCCCCAATGCCACGGTACATGTAGAGCGCCACGAAACCGACTTCTGGCTGGAGCCGGCCAATACCACAAAGCTTCCGGCTGGCTTTGATGTGCACTTCAAGGATGCCAAGGCGGCCCTGGCGCCCTACCAGGCTGCGGGCCGACTGGCGCTATTTGATGGCGATGCCGCCATCTTGCCAAGCGTTCGCGCCGTATCGCGCTTTGGCCACACCCCGGGCCATGTTAACTACCTGGTAGAGAGTGAAGGCAAACGCCTCGTCGCCATCGGCGATGGCGTGCTGGTTGCCGCCTTGCAGTTCCCCTACCCGGAAACGGTATTCAAGGTCGACCCGGATAAAGCCGGCACCGCGCGAGCGCAACGCGCCATTTACCGCGATGCTGCCGAGCACGGCGATCTGGTGGCCGGCGCCCATCTTGCCTTTCCGGGACTGGGCTATTTGCATGCCGCAGGTGAAGGCTTCGCCTGGCAGGCGGTGAAAAAGGGCGAGTAGCGCCAAGCGTCAGATCAGTGGCAAGGTCGAGGCCTTGCGCGCATGCATTGACACATATTGTGTACGTCGTTCATTATTTAACTTCGTTCACATTTAAATGCAATCATGACCAATAGCGAGATCGGGCGCCGCGAACGCAAACGGCAGCTGACAGCCGAGCTGCTGGCCAACACGGCTTTTGCCCTGTTCGAAGCGCACGGCTTTGACAATGTCAGCATGGAGCAGATTGCCGAAGCGGCCGACGTGGCCAAGGGCACGCTGTACAAGCACTTCCCGGTAAAGGAAGCGCTGCTGACGCATTACCTCCATGCCATGGTGCAGACGCAGCTGCCTGTCCTGCAGCAGGCCATGGCCAGCGAAACCGACAGCCTGCAACGCATCACCCGCTACTTTCGCGCCGCATCGGTCTGGGCGCAGCGCCACCAGCGCTATATGCCCTACTATCTCGAGCACCGCCTCAGCCAGCCCATCCGGGCACAAGACAGGCAACGTAGCGGCACCGAATCGATACTGATCGGCCTGATCAGCGACGCACAGGCGCAAGGCCGCTTGCGAGCGGATCACGATGCCAGCTTGCTGACCAGCTATCTGCAGACCCAATACCTGACAGCCTTGCTGCGCTGGGTAATGCAAGCCGATGCCGACCTCGACCGTGAACTCGACGCGATGCTCGACTTGTTCTTGCATGGCTGCCGGGCCGAGAGGCAGGCATGAGCGCAGCCATCTCGACACCGATATTGCTCGACTGGCCTGCCGCAGCGGCCGCCGGGCCGCAACAAGCTGGTGGCAAAGGCTGGCAGCTCGGGCTTCTGGCGCGCTATGGCCTGCCGGTTCCCGCTGGCGCGGTGTTGCCGGTTGCCGCTTACCGGCAGGCACTCGCTGCAGCATCGATCGACCCTGCCCAGCTGCTTGACGAGGATGGCGATCTCGACAGGCAACTGGCAGCCTGCCACGAGCGCTTGCGCCAACTGCCGCTGCCCGCCTCCCTCACCGGCCAGCTGCAGATCATGCTGGCGCAACACAACTGGCAAGACCAGGCACTGGCGGTGCGCTCATCGGCGCCGATGGAAGACTCCGCCGGCGCCTCGTTCGCCGGCATCCACCAGTCTTGCTTGAATGTGCTCGGCTTTGCCGCACTTTGCGACGCGATCCGCGAAGTGTGGGCATCGCTTTGGACCCCGCAGGCCTATGCCTACCGGCAACGCCTCGGGCTATCGCACCACGATTGCGCCATGGCGGTCGTGATCATGCCGCTACTGCCCGCCACCGCTGCCGGCATCGCCTTCAGCATCGATCCGCGCAGCGGGCGCGACGACCATCTGCTGATTCATGCGCAATGGGGCCTGGGCGAGGCTCTGGTCAGCGGCGCCACCGAAGGCGACGAATACCTGGTGCAGGAAGACCCGCTCGATGCCCGGCTCAGCCTGCTGGCGCGCAAGACCGGCGCAAAGACCCGGCAGACGCAGCAACTGGCCGGCGGTGGCACCATCACGGTGGATACGCCGGCCCAGCTCGCCAGTCAGGCGGTTCTCGCTGATGCGCAAATCACGCAGCTGGCTGGGCTGGTACGCGACGCCGCCCAGGCGCTCGACTTTGCCGAGCCATTTTACGATGTGGAATGGGTGTGGGATGGCCTGCGCTTCTGGCTGGTGCAGGCGCGGCCAATCACCGCCATGGCGCGCTACACCTACCCGCAACTGCGCAATCAACCGTCAATCTGGACCAATGGCAATACCCGCGACGTGGTGCCCTTGCCGCTGTCTGCGCTCGATTGGTGCCATGGGCGGCGCTGGATCAACGCGGTGTTGGCGCAATCCCTGCGCCATGCCGGGTATCCGGCCCTGCCCGGCTTGCAGCGCTGCAAGCTATTCCATGGTCGCCTCTACCTCAATGCATCGATAATGCAATTTGAAGCGTGGGATGCCTTCGGTTTTGCGCCGCAAGCCTTCAACCAGATGATGGGCGGCCACCAGCCGGAAATTACACCGCCGCCCGCCAGGCTCGGCGACAAGCTGCGTCGCCTACCTTATATCCTGCGCTATCTGGCTGCGGTATTGCCCTTGCGCCGTCGCGCCGATGCCATCGCCGCCAAGGCCGAGGCGCGGGCCGCCAGCCTCGATCAACACCGGATACCGGACGACAATCTGGCAGCTGCGCGCTATCTGGAACAATTGTTCCGCGAAATGCGCAGCCAGCTGGAGCTGGGCTTTTTGCAGGTGGGTAGCGGTGCCGGCCTCGCCATGCTGGTCGATCGCCTGGAGCGGAATCTGCCCGGCCAAGGCCATGCCTTGGCTGCTGCGCTGCTGGCCGGCGGCACGCCCAGCATTACCGCACAACAAGGCTATGAGCTGATCGAACTGGCAGCGCTGGCAAATAGCGATGCCGCGCTCAAGCAGTGGCTGACCAGCGACAAGCGGGATGAGCAGTACTGGCAGACGCTGCCCGAGCAGCACCCATTTCGCCGTGGCTTTGCGCGCTTTCTGGCGCAATACGGCCACCGCGGCGTTTACGAGAGCTACTGGCGCTACCTGCGCTGGCATGATCATCCAGGCCAGCTGCTCGACCATATCGCCGGCCTGCTCGGCACCGATCCGGCCGCCTTGAAAGCGCGCCAGCAAGCCAGCCAGGCCGACGCCTGGACCAGGCTGCGCCGCGCCCTGCCGTGGTGGAAGCGGCTGGGCCTGGCCATGCAAGTCAAAGCTGCCAACCAGGAACTAGGCCACCGCGAACTGGCACGCAGCCGCCTGATAATGCTCAAAGACGCCACCCGCCAACAGCTGTGGCAGCTGGCACCGCGCCTGCAAGCGATGGGCGCCTTGCGCGAAGCCGACCAGCTGGCTGATCTCACCCTGCCGGAAATGCTGCTTGCCCTGCGCGGCCAGATAAGCGGACCTGCCCTGGCTCGGCGCATCGAAGATAGACAGCAGCAAAGCCGGCATTGGCAAGCGCAGACCGCTTCCGATGTGATTTTGCAGGGCGAAGGTCAGCTCACTGCGCCCGCCGCCAGCATCCCCGCAAGCAAGCTCGCCGCCGGCCAATGGCAGGGCGTGGCCATCGGCGCCGGCAGCATACGCGGCAGAGCGCGCATCATCTTGCACCCGGCCGATGGCAAACGCCTGCAACAAGGTGAAATCCTGGTCTGCCCGAGCACCGACCCGGCCTGGACCCCGCTGTTCTTGAAAGCTGGTGGCCTGGTGATGGAGACTGGCGGCTATCTGTCGCACGGCGCCATCGTCGCCCGCGAATTCGGCCTGCCGGCGGTGGTCAACCTGCCCGGCATCCTGCAACAGATCAGGGATGGGCAGATGGTGGAAGTGGATGGGCATGGCGGTGTGGTGACACTACTTGACTGACCACGCTGCCGACTACCGAATTGTCACATTGCAGCCAGCGCAACGATGCAATCGCCACCGGCACCTTTGCACAAGACGCAGCTCACATCAGCTGCGATAGCAGGCCCAAGCCGCCAAGCAGCAGGCAATAGGCGGCAAATGGCCGCAGCGACTCAATCTCGCTGCGCTGGAAATAACGCATCAGCAAGGCAGTGCTGGCATAGGCACACAGGCCGGACAGCGCACCGCACAGCAGCATCAGGCCAAGCGGCACGCTGCTGCCCAGTCGCAATAGCTTGGGCGCTTCCAGTGTGCCGGCGGCCAGGATGATAGTGGTGGCCAGCAAAAAGGAAAACCGCTCCCACGCGGCCCGCTTATTGCACGCTATAGACCAACGCATATTGGCGTTTATCAAGTACGCTAGCGACATCGACACCAAAACCGACGTAGATCTTCAAGCCAGCGAGCTGACTAACATCAGCCGATGACAGCAGTCTTGAAGAATAGTCGCCCAGCACACCGGCAGAATAAGGCTCGATATCTCCGCCACTCCAGTAAAACCAGCCGAATCCGTTGTTCACCAACCATGTGCCATGGTATTCAGCCATGACGTACACATTACCCTGTGTACCAGCAAGAACAGAGCCAGGCTTGATCGTAAAGTCCAAGGATAATTTGTTACTGGGGCCCTTTGGCGTCGCCTTGATTTCCATGGCACTAAATTGGCTCGGCCCGCTCACTACCGCAAACTGCCCCTGCGTACCTCCGACTTGCAATACCGCAGTCTGAGTGGTTCCTAGCGCACCTGCCACGACGCGGAGGCTGATCTGATCACCAGCCTTAGCCATACCGCTCTGGCGCGTATAGTTTCCGGAATTGAGTGAGTACTCGCCACCCGAAACGGATATTGCAACGGGAATGTTTACCCCAGTAATGGCAATTGGATTCGTGTAATAGGCTGTGCCGGCGGTGGCATTGCTAACCGGCTTAAAGCTGAACGGGTCTGGTACTCCATCCTTCACTACCACTGAAACCAGTGCATCACGGCTGTAGGCAGACCCCACAGCATTGCTGACCATCACCGCATAATGCGCGGCATCTGTCGGTTGCAGATTGGCAAGTACAAGGCTCGACGAGTTTGCGCCGTCAATTGCCACCCCATCGCGATACCATTGGTAGCTCAAGCCTTGACCGATCGCAGTAACTGCCAGCGTTACCGTATCACCATCCATCGCCGATGCGTCGTTCAATGTCCCGGCAAGCTGCGGCGAGCTCACAACAAGGCCAGACTGAAGATCAACCTCTGACATCACTGAAGCATTGCCCGCCTTGGTCAGCACCCATAACTTGCCGGAAGGCAATTTGAATAGTCGCAACGGCGCTCCGGGCACGGTCATCGTGCGTTCAAGCAGTAGTTTGCTCGTCCAGGTTTGCAACTCAGTATTATTACCCGCAGCCCGCACGGTTACCCATTGATTGCTCACGGATACTGCATCTGAAAATCCATTTGCCAGCAAACCTATAACTTTATTATCACTGGCATTTAATATTTTGCCAGTACCGATAATATAGCTACTCTCATCTTCGGACATTCTAATTGGCGGCCTTTCATGTTCAAGCACGCGACTTGGCCAAGCCAGTACACCATCCATATCTAAGTTCTGATAATAAATGAGAGAGTAGTTTCCATGTGCGAAATACATTCTTCGCAAGGATGAGTTCCAGACATACTCATCGGACAAATCAACCCAAGATTGGGTTGTCAATTTCTTTCCGTTAATATCATAGACATAGGAAGTCTGCGATGGCCCCACAGCATCCACTGCATACACCATAGTCCCAGCCGTCGACAACCCCAATAGCCGGCTCGGCGTATTGCCAAATGGCTCTTCAACCACCTTGCCGGCATCAAACTTGATCTGATTAATCACGCCCGGATCATACCCAAGGTACAACCGATTCGACACTGATGCATAGGCGAAAAATCGAGGCGAACCCAGCAATGGAATCGACGAAATATACCGATGTTTAGTCGTAGACCAAATAAAAATACTCTGAAAACGCTGACTTAACATGAAGATGTTACCATCGCCAGCAGCAATGACACTATCAGGCAAGAAACGGATCTTGGCTGGATCGACCACAGCACCCGGTTTGGCATAGGTGATACTACTCAAAGGAACAGACTGAACCGATATACCACTACTCGCAGTTGCATCAGTAGAAAAAGCAAATACACTCGGCCCTTTTACCTCAATCGCTTTAGCCACAGACGGTAGCAAATACGAACCGGATTCCAATTGACCAGTGGAAAAACTGACTATTGCGTTGCCACGCAGCACTAGCAAGACATCGCTGCCATAGGTCGTTGCATCATCAGACTTGCCGCCGGGCAAACTTCCCAGGGCTACCAGCCCGGGAATCCCAAAAACATCCCCATTATCCTTCACAAGGATATTTTCATTGGGATATATATAAGCCCAGACTGATGAGCGACTCGATACACCAGAACGCTCTACTCTCGCCCCACCAAATTGGCCACTCTCTCCATAAGACAATTCAGTAGCTCCATCCGATTGCACACTATAAATACGGCGAGAGGCAGGTGCGATACTGAAAGCACTAGAGCGGTAAGTTGAAATCATTGAGACGTATTGATTATCCCGCTTTCTAATGCTAACAATACCACAAACATCATCATCATTACTATAACAAGTACTACCATAAGGAACTGCAAATATCAATTTACCATCTGATAGCAAATCAACAATATCCTGTTTCGCACTGAATATCAACTGCTCATTACCACCAGAGAGCAATCGCCTATAAAGCTCACGACCATAAGCGATATAAATTCCATCAGCATCCACCCGCATTGCGGTTGCCTTATCGGACAGTGGAATGCTGGCAAGCCACTGCTGTTGAGCAAGGTCGTAGCGCTCAATTCTAGCCGGTGTGGGAAAAGCAAAATATACGATATCACCCTGCCTCGAACGATGGGTCCATGTCGGCGCGTCGGCCGCAAACGCCTGTACTTGCACGAACACAAGGCACAGGGCCACCAATCGTAATAGGCGAGCAAAAAAATTTCTTGGCATAGGAGACACTTAAAAATTTGCTGCGCCAATATCTTAGCGCCCAAAGCGCTGCAATATAGTGACTTACCCAGATTGCAACGCACGTCACGACAGAAAATGTACTTTTTCCCAGGACCAGCCAGAATCTTCGGCTATTTGAATCAGCTGAAGGAACTGGCCCCATCCGAAGGTAGCTGCTCACTGCACGCTATAGACCAATGCGTATTGATGTTTAGCAATCACGCTAGCGACATCGACGCCACAACCAGCGTAGATCTTCAAGCCCGAAAGCTGACTTACATCTGTCGATGAAAGCAGCCTTACCGTATAGTCTCGTAGCGTGCCAGTAAAGTAAGGCGCAATTTCTCCGCCACCCCAGTAAAACCAGCCGGAGCCATTATTGACAAGCCATGTATCCCGGTATTCTGCCAAGATATAGATATTACCCGGTAGGCCAGTAAGGTCAGAACCTGGATTGACCGCCAAGTACAAGGAAAAGTTGTTTTTGGTGCCAGTTGCCTTTGCATCGATTCGCATGGGGCTAAATTCAACCGCCTTGCTTGTAACAACAAACTGCCCTTGCGTACCCCCAACTTGCAATACAGCAGTCTGGGTAGTAGCTGAAGGCCCAGCCACGACTCGAAGACTGATCTGGTCACCAGACTTGGCCATGCCGCCCGCGCGCGTATAGCTTGCAGAATTGAGCGAGTACTCGCCTCCGGAAACAGATACAGCGACGGGTATGTTTACCCCGGCAACGGCAATTGGATCCGTGTAATAGACTGCACCGGCAGCGGCATCGCTAACCGGCTTGAAATTGAACGGATCAGGTACCCCATCCTTCGCCACCACTGTAACCAGTGCGTCACGACTAAAGGCAGACCCCATGGCATTGCTGACCATAACCGCATAATGCGCAGCATCCGTCGACTGCAGATTGGCGAGTATCAGGCTGGGCGAGTTTGCCCCAACGATTGCCACCCCATCGCGATACCATTGGTAATTCAATCCTTGACCGATTGCGTTAGCCGTAAGCGTCAGCGTATCACCAGCCATCGCCGAAACATCGTTCAACGTTCCGGCAAACCGTGGTGAACTCTCCACACTGCCAGAGTCAAGATCCACCAACGACATCACCGAAGCATTGCCAGACTTGGTCAGAACCCACAGTTTGCCGGAGGGTAGCTTGAGTAATCGCAATGGCGCTCCAGGCAAGATTATCCCACGGTCGAACAACAAATCATTCGTCCAAGTCTGCAATTGTGTGTTCACACCGGCCG
>NZ_JAYRLZ010000462.1:0-1531 GCF_041904975.1 Chitinimonas sp.
CCGCCGAAATTCATCCCCAGCATGGAAAAGGCGGTGGATTTGGCGCGCAGGCGCACGCTCCATTCCGGATTCCATGGCTGTTTGGGGTCGGCCGGCTTGGGCGGATAGGTGATCCAGCTTTCCGGGCCGTAGGCGGTCATCATCAAGATACTGGGAACCGGCTGGCCGCCACCTTGGCTGGCAAAGATGCCTTTGGGAATGGTGCAGTTGGTGGCTGCGGCCGACATCAGGACTTTCTGTTTCTGCCATTTTTCGATCTGGCTGCCGCTGAGATAGGCATGCAGCTCGCTGCCGGCACCGGGCACGTCGGCGCTGCTCCAGATCACCATTTCGATAGAGCTTTGACTCTTCATGTTGGTGTGCACGCCGGTGATGAAATACCCGCGTGCGCGGCTGACCGACGGCCAGCTGAGGTCGATCGCATCGGTCAATTCGCCTTGCGAGCGCAGCATCAACTTGGGCATGAAATCGGCGTCTTGCTGCACCTGGAATTTCATCGACGCCGGAATGCCATCGCCGGTGATTTGGTGATCGCCGGCCAAGCGCGCACCGCTGGGCACTTGCTTGCCGTATTGGCGGTTGGGCCAATACACGTAGCCGGGCTGCAGGTCGATGTCGCGATCGGGCACATACAAGCCCTTGGACAGACTGCCGCTGCTTTGAACTTCAATCCCCTGCATGCCGGCCATGCCAGCCCGCGGGTCGACCGTCTTGTTGCCACCTTTGACCTTGAACGTGGCTACTTTGGGTTGGCCCGGACGCACCGTGGCACTGCAGCCCCAGTATTCGGAAATCTTGACCTCGATATCGGGCACCTTGCCGGGGGTGCTTTCCCCCTTTTCAGAGTGGCTGGGTTCGACTGGAATCAAGGTCAGCGATTTGCCGAGATTCAGGCCGGATGGAATCAGGTCCTGTGCTTCCACCCCCGGTTTGAGCGTGTTGTGCAGGGCGATATCGAGGTATTGCCCGGTCAGGCCTGCATGCCGCGCGGTGGGGTAGGTGGGCTTGCTGGTATCGGCCCCGCCCATGCGGCGCGCCATGAAGCCGCCCAGGCCGCCCAGCATCCCGCCCATGTCCGGCATCCCGGCCATATTGTGGGTGGCCACATCAATGAAGAGATTGGTCGGCGGCGTCTTGCCCTGTTGGCTGGCCGCTGGTAACGCCAGCAGAGTGCAGGACAGGGCTAGGTACAGGGCGTGGCGACGACGCATGACAAACTCCGATCCGGGGACTGATCTTCACTGTAGCGAAAATCAGCCCGCAAACCGGCCATGCTTGCATTTACAGGATCGACAGCGCCTTTTCCTTGCGTTCGGCCAGCCGCTTTTCCAGATAGTGGATGTTCTGCCCGCCTTGGCAGAAGCCGCCATCGGCGAGGATGCGCTGTTGCAGCGGGATATTGGTCTTGATGCCGTCCACCACCATCTCGCTCAGCGCCACCCGCATCCGCGCAATCGCTTGTTCGCGGGTCGCGCCATGCACGATGAGCTTGCCGATCATCGAATCGTAGTTCGGTGGAACCCGGTAGCCT
>NZ_JAYRLZ010000001.1:0-55045 GCF_041904975.1 Chitinimonas sp.
ATGATCTTCATCAGGGCGGCGATACCGTCGTCCACATAGGTGAAGGCACGCTTTTGCTGGCCGCCATCCACCAGCTTGATCGGCTCACCGCGCACGATATGGCCGAGGAACTGGGTGATGACGCGGCTGGAGCCTTCCTTGGCGGTATGGATATTGTCGAGCCCGGCACCGATCCAGTTGAACGGGCGGAACAGGGTGTAATCGAGCCCTTCGCTCATGCCATAGGCGTGAATCACCCGGTCCATCAGCTGCTTGGAGCAAGCGTAGATCCAGCGTGGCTTGTTGATCGGGCCGTAGATCAGTTCAGAGTTTTCCGGGTCGAACTCGCCGTCGCGGCACATGCCGTACACCTCGCTGGTGGACGGGAACAGGATGCGCTTCTTGTACTTCACCGCCTGGCGCACGATGGGCAGATTGGCCTCGAAGTCCAGCTCGAACACGCGCAGCGGGTCTTTCACATAGGTGGCCGGCGTGGCAATCGCCACCAGGGGCAGGATCACATCGCACTTGCGCACGTGGTATTCGATCCATTCCTTGTTGATGGTGATATCGCCTTCAAAGAAATGAAAGCGCGGATGATCCAGCCATTCGCTCACCCGCTCGGTATTCATGTCCATGCCGTAGACCTCCCAATCGGTGGTCTCGATGATGCGCTTGGTCAGATGGTGGCCGATAAAGCCGTTGACGCCGAGGATAAGGATTTTTTTCATGGTGGGTTTTCCTGGGATGCCGACGGTCTTCGGCCAGAGTTTCGGTGACGGCAACCGCCTAGCTACCGGCTGCCCAAATCAATCGGCGCGATTTTACCGCATAAGGGCGCGGCTTCTAGCCTGATTGCACAATGGTGTAGTTCGCCGGGTGCGATAAGCGGTCTTGGGCAGTTGTCTGCACTGCATCCCCTTGCAGCAAACTCTGCCGGCTCAGCTCAGGGCCAAGTGAGTCGCGCCAAAGTGCCTGGCGAAGGTTTCGGCATCAAGCATCGCCCCATCGAGTTCCGCCTCCAGCACACGCAAGCGGCTACCGTCTGCGCAGTGCAATACCAGCATGCCGTCCTGCACGGCCAGATGGCTGGCGGCGATGGGGGCTGTGTCGGGCAATCGCCAGGTACGCCACACCACCAGCCGCTTGCTGCCGATATCGGCAAAGGCGCCGGGGTAGGGCTTGCTCAGTGCCCGCACAAAATCATGGATGCGCCGGGCCGGCCAGGACCAGTCCAGACGCCCGTCCTCCGGCTTGCGGCCGCCAAAATAGCCGCCCAGGCTCAGGTCTTGTACGGTCAGCGGATGGGTGCCGGACAGCAGTGCAGGCAGGCAGCGCCATAGCACCTGTTCCGCCGCTACCGTTACCTTGCCGAATACCTCGTGTGCGGTGTCGTCAGGCAGGATGGGCACGGCTTGCTGATCGACAATGGCGCCGTTGTCGGGCTTTTCATTCATGACATGCAAGGTGGCGCCGGTTTCGGTCTCGCCGCGCAGCACCGCCCAGTTCACCGGCACCCGTCCACGGTATTGCGGCAGCAGCGAGCCGTGCATGTTGTAGGCGCCACGCGGTGCTATCGCCAGCAACGGCGCCTTGAGCATATGGCGGTAGTAGAAGGAGAACAGGAAGTCGGGCTGGGCAGCGCTGACCGCCGCGATCACTTCCGGCGTATTCGGGTCGTCGGGCGTGATCACCGCAATGCCGTGCCGGCTGGCCAGCTCGGCCACGCTGTCAAACCAGATGGTTTCGCTGGGGTTGTCGCGGTGGGTAACCACCAAGGCCACATGGACGCCACGCGCCAGCAAGGTGGCAAGGCAGCGTACGCCGACATTGTGGTAGGCAAAAACGACGGCGGTGTGCATCAGTCGTCCTTCTTTTCCAGCACTGCTGCCACCATATAGCGCGGCCGGCGGCGGACTTCCTGGTAGATGCGGCCGGTGTATTCGCCGAGCATGCCGATGCCGAACAGCGCAATGCCGATCAGAAAGAAAGCAATACCGAACAGGGTGAACAGCCCGCCTTCTTCCGGCCCGAGAATCAGGCGACGTGCGGCGAGAATCACCACCAACACGCCGGACAGCAGCGAGATGGCCATGCCCAGCATGGAAAAGAACTGCAGCGGCACAATCGAAAAACCGGTCATCAGGTCGAAGTTCAGCCGGATCAGGCTGTACAGCGAGTATTTCGACTCACCGGCAAAGCGCTCTTCGTGGCCCACCACTACCTCGGTCGGGTTTTGCGAGAACTGGTAGGCCAGCGCCGGGATAAAAGTATGCATTTCCTGGCATTGATTGATGGTGTCGATGATGCGCCGGCTATAGGCGCGCAGCATGCAGCCCTGGTCGGTCATGGTGATGCCGGTGATGCGCTCGCGCAGCCCGTTCATGGCGCGCGAAGCGACGTGGCGCCACCAGGAATCATTGCGCTGGCGGCGGATCGAGCCGACATAGTCAAAGCCCTTGTCCATCTCGGCCAGCAAGGTGGCAATGTCTTCCGGCGGGTTCTGCAGATCGGCATCGAGCGTGACGATGCGCTCGCCACGACTATGCGCAAAACCGGCCAGAATGGCGCGATGCTGGCCGAAATTGCCATCGAACAGCACCACCCGGGTGACATCGCTACGCTTGTGGAACTGCTCGGCCAGAATGCGCGGCGAAGCATCGCGACTGCCATCGTTGACGAAGATCACCTCATACATCACGCCCAACCGGTCGAGCGCCGGGTAGAGCCGGTCAAACAAGGCCTGCAGGCCTTCTTCTTCGTTGTAGACGGGGATGATGACGGAGAGGTTTGGGGTCATGGCTTGAAACGTTTCGATTTTTGGGAGCGGGAGGTGCTTGCCGTGCCAGACGATTTTGGTACGCATTGGGCGTAGTGAAAGCGCAGCGTATTGCGCCGCATGTGCAGCAAGTAGCCCGGATGAAACGTAGTGCAATCCGGGGGCGGACGATAGTCCGCGTTGCCTTTACATGCAAGCCTCGCGGCTTGCCCCCGGATTCCGCTGCACTGCATCCAGGCGACGCATCACGCCCGCAACTCGCCAATCACCTCGCGCACTGCCGCGCATACCCGCAACACATCCTCATCCCGCATCGCCGGGAACAGCGGCAGGGTGACGGTGCTGGCGCCGATATGTTCGGCTACCGGGAAGTCGCCTTGCTTGCAGCCGCGTTGGCGGAACAGGGTGAAAAGATGCATGGCCGGATAGTGCACGCCGATGGCGATGCCGCGCTGCGTCATCGCTTCGATAAAAGCCGGGCGGCCACCTTTGAGCTGGTCAAGCGGCAGCAAGGGTTGGAACATATGCCAGTTGCTGTTTTCGAAGTCGGCCAGCGGCAGGGTAAAGCCGAGGCTTCGGTCGAAGTGTTCGAAATACCGGCGGGCCAAGTGGCGGCGCCGGGCGTTGAATTCATCCAGGCGCTTGAGCTGGCCCAGGCCGATGGCGGCGGCGACGTCGGTGAGGTTGGCCTTGCCGCCCAGCACATCGCAATCCATGGTGCCATCGGCAAAGCGGGTGACGCCTTGCAGGCGCAATTTTTCGAACAGGCGCGCTTCGTCTTCGGTATTCATCACCAGGCAGCCGCCCTCGGCGGTGGTGATGTTCTTGTTGGCATGAAAGCTGAACGACACCAGGTCGCCAAAGCTGCCCAAGCGCCGGCCGCCCCAGCTCGAACCCATGCTTTGCGCGGCGTCTTCGACGACGCGCAGGCCATGCTGCTTGGCAATGGCGTACAGGCGGTCGCGGTCCACCGGCAAGCCGGCCAGGTCGACCGGGATGATGGCGCGAGTTTTAGGGGTAATGGCGGCTTCGATCTTGTCGAGGTCGATATTGCGCGTTGTCGGGTCGGCATCGACAAATACCGGCGTGGCGCCCACCGTCAGGCAGATATTGGCGGTGGCGACCCAGCTCATCGGCGTGGTGATCACCTCATCGCCCGCGCCGATGCCGGCCAGCTTCAGCGCCAGCTCCATGGCGGCGGTGGCCGAGTTGATCAGGCGTACCGGCCGGCCGCCACAGTATTCCGATAACTTGGCTTCCAGTTCACGGCATTTCGGCCCTGTGGTGATCCAGCCGGAGCGCAGCACATTGGCTACGTCGGCAATGGTGGCTTCGTCGATATCGGGGCGGGTAAAGGGCAGGAAGTCCTGGCTCATGGTGGTATCCGATTTTATTCAGGGTTTGGCGACGACGACGCGGCGCAGATCGCGGTAGATGACGCGCATCGGCAATTGTTGTGCGGCGAGTTGCGCGTAGACATCCGGTCCCATATAGGCAATTGCACGGCGCGCCGCCTGCCAGCGCGGGTAGAAGTCGCTCAGTTTCGCAATGCCGGTGGCCGGCTTGAACTGCCAGCCATATTCAAATTCATCGATGTAATCCACCAAGGTGACGCTGCGGCCGAGGTAGAACGGCAGGGTTTGCTCATAGGTGCGCAGCGAAAACACTTCGGTGTCGGCGCTGAGCTCGGGGCGGACCTGTTCTACCAGCGCCTTGCTGGTCTTCATGGTGGCGTAGTGGTGATGCCCCATGGCCGAGAGCGATACTGCCAGCACACTGCCCAGCGCCATCGCGCCGATGGCACACAGGCGCCGCCCGGCGCGCAGCTGCCACCAAGCGACGCCACTGGCGATCAGGTAGAGCAGGGCACCGGCGCCAATAAAGCGGGCGAGGGCGGTCAATAAGGGCGCCGGCACATCGGCGCTGGCAAAGTGGTCGGCAAAGGGCGCCACCGCAAGCAGCACCAGCCACAACAAGGCTGGCAGCCACAGATGGCGGCGCAGCTCGGTGGCATTGAGATGGTGCAGATGGTGAGCCACCAGCAAGGCCAGCGCGCCGAACATCGGCAAGATATAAGACGGCAGCTTGGAGCCGGAGGCACTGAAAAACACAAAGATAAAGCCGGACCAGGCCAGCAGCAGCCAACCGGGATGGCCGATCTTGCGGCTACCAGCCAAGGCGCGCCACACCGCACTAGGCAGCAGGCTGGTCCACGGTAACAGGCCGGCCAGCAATAGCGGCACGAAATACCACCAGGCGCCCACCCGGTTGTGTTCGGTGGTGGTAAAGCGTTCGAAATGTTCGTGGATAAAGAAAAAGTGCGCAAAGCCCGGGTTGCGTAGCGACACCAGCACGAACCAAGGCGCGGCAAGGGCGGTGAAGATGGCCAGGCCCGATAGCCAGCGCATCCGTCCCCAGAAGCGCCACTGCCAGGTAAACAGGCTATAGCCGACCAGGGTGGCACCAGGGATCACCAGCCCGATCAAACCCTTGCTGAGCATGGCGCCGGCCATGGCGGCCCAGCACAGCGCCATCCAGCGCGATGCCGCCTGCTGGCTTGTTTGTGGGTGAAAAGCCAGCAGCAGGCTGCACAGTGCCAGCTGCAGGAAAAAGCTCAAGCCCATGTCCAGGGTCAAGAGATGCCCGTTGGTGATCACCCAGGTGGTACCGGCCATCACCATCGCGGCCAGCCAGCCGGTTTGCTCATCCCACAGGCGCCTCGCGGTGAAACCGGCCAGGGCGATCGAGCCAAAGCCGCACAGGGCCGGCCACAGGCGCGCCGAAAACTCGTTCACCCCGAACAGCTTGTAGGCGATGACGGTGGCCCAATATTGCAGCGGCGGCTTTTCAAAATACAGAAAGCCATTGAGACGCGGCGTCACCCAGTCGCCGGAGCGCAGCATCTCCAGTGCAATGGTGGCATAACGGCCTTCGTCGGCATGAATCAAGGCGCGGTAGCCGAGCCAGCCGAACCACAGCAGGGCAAAGCCGGTCCAGATCAGCCAGGCATTGCGGCGGGCATGGGCGGGGCTAAAAAAATAAGGGTTCATCGCGGGCAGAAAAGGCTGGCAGACGCCGGTTGGCGGCAAAGCCGCTTATCATACAGCCCTTCGCCGGAGACAGACCCATGAAAACCCTCAAGCCAGCCGATCTCGATGATCTGACCAGCCGCGCCGCCAGCGCGCCACGCCTGCGTGCCCACCACAATTTCCACCCCAGCCATGACGCGCCGGTACAGCGCCTTACCATTGCCATGGAGCCGGACACCTATGTGCGCCCGCACCGCCATCCGCAAAGCTGGGAGCTATTGATTCCGCTGCGCGGCAGCTTTCTGTTCACCGCCTATGACGAAGCCGGCAGCGTGCTGTGGCGGCACAAGCTCGGTGGCAGCGATGGTCTGGCGGCGTTCGAATTCGAAGCCGGCACCTGGCATACCGTGGCATCGCTGGAAGCGGGTAGTGTGATTTTCGAAGTCAAGCAGGGCGCCTATGTGCCGGTCGGCCCCACCGATGCGGCCAGCTGGGCGCCCGAGGAAGGCAGTGCCGCGGCCGCCGCCTTCGTTGCAGATTTGCATCGCGCCGCCGGGCAATTGAGCGTTGCTGCTTGATGCAGGCGGCGCTTCGCGCTCTGATTGCCGCCCTGTTGTAATAGCGCGCCTGGCTGCCAAGTAGCAGGCGGCACCGGGCCCGCAGGTTTTACCCTCCCATTTCAAGGAATCATCATGAATCGTTTTGCCGCGCTGTGCGCCGGCATGGTGCTGACGGCTGCTGCAGCGGCCGTGCAGGCTGCCAGCCCTGCTCCTGTGACTTCGGCCCCGGCCGTGTGGAATCTGACTGAACTCTACGCCAGCCCGGCAGCCTGGGAGACCGAACGCCTCGCCATCCAGGCGCAATTGCCGACCTTGGCGGCGCACAAGGGCAAGCTGGCAACGGATGCCCCAAGTCTGCTCAATGCCTTGGATGCCGTATCGGCGCTGCGCAAGCGCCTCTACCGCTTGAGTCTGTACGCCAGCCTCAAGGCCGACGAAGACACCCGGATTGGCGAAAATGAGGCGCGGCGCCAGCTGGCCAATAGTCTCGACAGCAAGTTCGGCGAGGCCATTGCCTATCTGGGGCCGGAAATCACCGCATTGGGTGCGGCCAAGGTCAATGCCTTCCTCGCTGCCGAGCCGCGCCTGGCCAAGCACCGCTATTTTTTGCAGAACAGCCTGCGCCTGGCTGATCACACCCTGAGCCAGAAGGAAGAGACACTGCTGGCCGCGGCAGGTGAGCCGCTGCAACAGCCCGGTGCCATTTATGAATTGCTGGCCAATGCCGATATTCCTTGGCCGACCATCAAGATCCGTGACAAATCGGTAAGGCTGGATCAGGAAGGCTATGTGGCGGCGCGCTCTGATCGCGACCCTGCCGTGCGCAAACAGGTATTCGATACCTTCTGGCCGCAGTTCAAGCAGTTCGAGCGCACCTTCGGCGCCACCTATGCCGCCAATCTGCGTGGCACGGTGTTCCAGGCCAAGGCGCGCCAGTATCCCAATTCGCTGGCGATGGCGCTGAGCCCCTACAACACGCCGGAAGCCGTATACCGCACCCTGGTGGCCGAGACCAATGCCGGCCTGCCCACCCTGCATCGTTACTTTGCCTTGAGCAAGAAGCTGCTCGGCCTGAAAGAGCTGCGCTATTCGGATATATACGTGCCGCTGGCCAAGCCGCCGCGCGCCTATACCCTGGCGGAAGCGCAGCAGCTGACGCTGGAGGCGGTCAAACCCTTGGGGCAGGAGTATGCGAGCGATCTGAGCCGCGGCTTTGCTGGTGGCTGGATGCATGCACTGCCGCAGCCGGGCAAGGCTTCGGGCGCCTATATGAACGGCGCCGCCTATGATCTGCACCCCTATCTGTTGATGAGTTTCAGCGGTGGCTGGGAGAGCGTTTCCACCCTGGCTCACGAGTGGGGCCATGCCATGCATACGGTGCAGGCCAACCGCGCCCAGCCCTTCGAGACCGCCGACTATGCGCTGTTCATCGCCGAAATTCCGTCTACCACCAATGAGATGCTGCTGGCCGACCATGTGATCGCGAATGCGCGCACCAAGGCCGAGAAGATCTTCGCCATCAGCCAGGAGCTGGAACTTTTGCGCTCCACTTTCTTCCGCCAGGCCATGTTTGCCGAGTTCGAGCTGGCTGCGCACGAGGCCATCGAGCGCGGCGAGGCGCTGACTGGCGAGCAGCTCAGCAAGATGTATCTGGACCTGCTCAAGCGCTATCACGGCGACCAACAGGGGGTGATGAAGATCGATGATCTGTATGGCATCGAGTGGGCCTATATCTCGCACTTCTATCGTGACTTCTATGTATTCCAGTACGCCACCTCCATCAGTGCTGCTGCCTACTTTGCCGATGGCATCGAGCGTGGCGATGCCACGGTGCGGCAGAAATACTTCGATATGCTGCGCGCCGGTGGTTCGGCCGACCCTTACCAGATCGTCAAGGCAGCCGGCCTCGATATGGCCAGCCCGACGCCCTACCGCGCACTGGTCAAGCGTATGGATCGACTGATGGATGAGCTGGAGCGGGTACAGGCAGGCAACTGACAGGCTTGCGCCGGTTCGATCATGCGGCACGCATGTGCGAACCGGTGAAAGCTGATAGCAGGAGCGGCTTTTGCCGAGAATGCCCTGTTTTCGGTAACAGCCAGGTGTTCGCGGCCATAGCCGCTCCTGCAAAGCAATAAGCAGGGTTGATTTCCTTGCCAAGCCGGCAGGCCAGTCACTTGGCATGGCTGGCTGCTGGTTTATTCCTGCCGGGGCACCATCATTCGCTGGCCTCATACAGCACGGTGCAATTGCGCCCGCGCTCCTTGCCCCGGTACAAGGCGGTATCGGCTTGCTGCAGCAGTTCATGAATGCTGTTGCCGGCCAGGGGCTCGGCCAGGGCGATGCCTATGGTGACGGTGACCACCCCGAGCGGGCTGGCGGCATGAGTAATGGCTTGGGCCTCGACCGCTTCGCGCAGGCGTTCGCAAAGGGTCAGCTGCATATCGCGAGCCGGCATATACCAGGCCAGGACAAATTCCTCGCCGCCATAACGGGCGGCCACATCGAGCGGGCGACGCGCCTGTTCGGCGATCAATTCGGCCAGGGTGCGCAATACCGTATCGCCGCCGCCATGGCCGTAGTGATCGTTGTAGGCCTTGAAATGGTCGACATCGATCATTGCTACCGCCAGCCAGCCGTCTTCGCGCATGGCCTGACGCCATAGCCGCTGCAGCTGGGTATCGAGGCTGCGACGGTTATACAGACCGGTGAGGCCATCGCGTTCCGCCAGCTCGCGCAACAAGCCATTCACCAGAAAGGTGGTACGGGTGCCGTATTCCATGATGTAGCTGCCGAGGGCACCAATCACATTGGCGGCGAACATGAAGATGGCGTGATAGGTACGGATTTCCAGACTGGGTTGCAGCCAGGATTCGGTCAGCACCAGGCTGATGCCGATCACCGAATTGACCAGCAAGGCACGCCACCAGCGCAAGCCGACAATGAAGTAGATGAACAGGCACACCAGCAGCATGCCTTCATAGGGCATATCACTGCGCAGATACAGGGCGGCACCGATGGTGGCGACACTGCCAAGGCCGGTGATCAGGCACACCACGGTAATGATGGCATGCACATGGCTGCGCCAGCGTGGCTCGTGCGAGGCCCACAGTGCAATCACCAGACTCGGCACAATCAGGCCAAGACGGAGGGAAATGGTCCAGTTGGCCACATAGGCGGGCAGGGAGGTGAAGTCGAATACCGAAAACAGCACATAGAGCGATAAGGCCAGCAGGGCTGACAGGCGCAGATGCCCCAGATGGGTTTCGGTATGGAAATGCCGGAATTCGGCTTCCAGCCGGCGCTGGAAGCGCAAGCGCCGATAGCCGTCGCGCATGGCGCGCTGGTACGGCGATCGTGGGTTTTCGCTCGGCAAGTTATGGTCGGGCAGCAGCATGCGTCGGGTTCAGCGGTCGGGCAAGGCTGCAGTGTAGCTGCGATGGGGGAAGAAACCACCCGGCGCCGCCCGAGCTTTTGCAGCTGAGGACAAAACGCCACAAACCATGACTACTGGGCACGACCGACGATGGATGCGGTGGCGATCAGCTCCTTCAAGAGCGCCATTGAAGCTGCACCCGAGCAGTTGAACGGGTTCAGACCGGACGTCTCGGAGTATTTGAGCAGGATGCAGGGGTTGATCTTCTCCATATTCACCTGCCCCATGGTCCAGCCGGCAAATTCGCGCTCGGCGATTTCCTCGTAGTGCAAGAGTGTCACGCCACGATGGCGCGCATCGCTGCAAATCTGCGCATACAGCTCCGATACGGCATCCCGGCCGCCTTCCAGCACCTGCATGAAGATATCGCCGCTAAAGCACAATATGCCGGTAATGCCTTTGGCGGGATTGTATTCGCGCGACTTGGCAAGGATCGCGTCGATTACCTCAGGCTTCAAAGTCTGGTTGGAGCGGCTGGCGTACAGCAGACGAACAAGCATTTCATACTCCCGAATCTGGACTTGACCTGTCCCGGTAACTGGTCAGCCGCAAGGCAGGCCAGGGAACAAGCATTCATGGTAGACCCTGATCTTGCTAGGGTGCCGCGTGGTTCCCGCTTGCGACTCAGCCTGGCACCGTGGCAGTGGCACAGCGACTTGCCCGTGTCAACGTTTTTGATCGATCAAGGACAGAAACTCGCGGCGCAGGCTGGCATCTTTCAGGAAGGAGCCACGCATCACGCTATTGATCATCTTCGAGTCCATATCCTTGACGCCACGCCAGTGCATGCAGAAGTGATCGGCCTCCATCACGATGGCCAAGCCGTCAGGGCTCATCTTTTGCTGCAGCAGATCGGCGATCTGCGTGACCGCTTCTTCCTGGATTTGCGGACGGCTCATTACCCATTCGGCCAGCCGGGCGTATTTCGACAGGCCGATCAGATTGGAGTGCTGATTCGGCATGATGCCGACCCACAGCTTGCCGATGATGGGGCACAAATGATGCGAGCAGGCACTGCGCACGGTGATCGGCCCGACGATCATCAACTCGTTCAGGTGCTCGACATTGGGAAACTCGGTGACTGCTGGAGCGGCGACATAGCGGCCGCGGAAAATCTCGTTCAGATACATCTTGGCGACACGTCGTGCCGTATCCTGGGTGTTGTGATCGCTATCGGTATCGATCACCAGGCTTTCCAGCACACCCTTGAGCTTTTCCTGCACCTCGCTGAGCAGCTCGTCCATTTCGCCCGGCTCGATGAATTCGGCGATATTGTCATTGGCATGAAAGCGCCGCTGAGCCTGACGGATGCGCTCGCGAATGCGGCGCGAGGCGGGCTGGTAGGGTGTTGTGGCGTTTTCGGACATAAGCTTCTCGGGTCTCTTGGTAGATATCGGGCTCATTATCACCCGGTTCGCGCCAATTCCCAACCCGCGGCTGTGAGTGGAATATGCGCTAAAACCCTGATTCCATCAGGGTTTCATCGCTCAGTGAGTGGTCGGTGCCGGCCCTTTGGGCTTGGCGGGTTTTCGTGGCGTTGCAGTCTTGCTGGCGACTTTGGGCGGAGTCGACGCTGCGCCGTGCGGGCTGGCGTCTGCGGCCGGGGCGGCAGCAAGGCGCTGTGCATTCAAGCCAAGCAGGGCTTTGATGCGCTGATAGCGCTCGGCCGAGGCGGCGTCGAGCGGGCCGGCGGCGCCTAGCACTTCCAGCACGAAATCCATCACCGTCTTGCGCATCAGGCGGTCCGGCAGCAGCTTGGGCAAGCCCTGCAGAGCACGTTCTTCGTCCAGCATCAATACAAAGGACTGACGCTGCACCGAATCGCGGTATTCGGCCAGGGTCACCGGCTCGACGCGCTGCTCGGACAGGATGCGACGCATCATATTGAACGGGCGCACGTCGATCACGCCATCGCCGCGCACATAGGCGATCACGCGTGCAAATGCATCCAGTGCGCCACCGTGGTCGAAGTCATGCAAGGCGGCCTTGATATTCAAGCGTTCCAGCTGGGCGCGCAGGGAGGTGGGGCTGCGCCGGGCGCGGCGGGCGCCAAGCAGGGTGGTCATCCACGGCGATTCGAACAGATGCTTGAAGGTTTGTTCATGCATCTGGTCGCGCTGGTCCCGGTAATGATCGAGGCAATCCTCGATCAGGCCGGAAAAGTGCTTTTCCAGTTGGACAAAGGGATTATCGGCTGCGACTTCGGCGCGCTTGTTGCGAATGGTGTCGGCCATGGCGCCGATCGGCCACAGCCAGGGGTTCAGGTCGGACACGGTGTAGCGTTCTACCCGCGCCGGGTGCAGGGCGCGCAAGGCGCTGGCGCTCAGGGCATTGCTGAACAGCTTTACCCAGGGCGAAGCAAACTGGTCGTACAGTGCCTGGTTGACTTCGGCAACACGCCTCACCAGCTCGAAGCGCTTCTCATGCTCGCGCCCATCGCCCAAAGCCAGGATATCGCTGACCTGGCGCGGCTCGAAGCGGATCAGATAACGGCCGTTGATCAGCTCGAGATTGGACATGCCGGGCTGGGTGTCTTCGATCACCGCTTCATACAGGCCAGGCTCCATGGTGTCGATCAGGTCGATGGCGCTGACCAGCTCGGCATGTTCGCGTTGCGCCACGCCGGCCGACACGAAGATGCCGAGGTGGCCGATATTCTCGTGCAGGCAGTACACGATGGTCTGGCCGTGGGCGCGGATATCCTCGGCATCGGCATACAGGTCGGGAATCCAGTTCAGCGCCTGTTGCGGCGGGGTGATGTTGTCGCCCCAGGATGCAAACACGATGATGGGCGTACGGATATTGCGCAGGTCGACATGGTGTTTGCCGCCGTCGACGGTGATCTCGCCACCGGTCAGGCGGTTGCCGACAAACAGGTTTTGCACGATCCAGTCGATTTCCTCGCGGTTGAGCAGGAAATGGCCACCCCACCAGCGCTCGAAGTCGAGAAAGCGCGGCGCCTCGGTGTCGACCTTGGAAAACAGGCGATACGGCTTGCTCCAGTAGGTATTGGCCGGATTGAGCTGCTCGAAGTTGTAAACCAGCCAGGCGCCATCGAACTTGCCGTCTCCGAGGTCGCCCATCATCGACGACAGCCAGGTGCCGCCCATCAGCCCGCCGTTGTAGCGCATCGGGTTCTTGCCTTCGACGCCGGCCCAGTAAGACAGCGGCGTGCCGGCCAACAATACCGGCCCGACCAGGTCTGGCGCCATGGCCGCCAGCAGCATCAAGGCCCAGCCGCCCTGACAATTGCCGATCACCAGCGGCATGCCCTCGCGTTCCGGATGGCGTTCCAGCACTTTTTTCAGGAAGATCACCTCGGCATTGGCAATGCATTCAATGGTCTGGCCGGGCACCGGGTCGGGGAAAAACATCACCAGATAGCAAGGATGGCCGCCGCGCAAGGCAATGCCGATCTCGCTGTCGATCTTGGTGCCGCCTATGCCGGGGCCATGGCCGGCGCGCGGGTCGATCACCACGAAAGGGCGTTTTTTCGGGTCGGTCGGGCTATCGGCCGGCGGAATGATGCGCACCAGCGCATAGTTGGCCGGCCGTTCCAGCTCGCGGCCGTCCATCACCATTTCATAGTCGAACACCAGCACGGGGGGATTGCCGGCGCGCGCATGCTCCAGATAGACATTGCCGCGCTGGCGCAGCACATCGAGCGTGAGGATGCTGCGTTGCAGGCGGTCAAGCAGATAGCTGGCCGAATCGCCCAGCAGGGCAGGCGGGTGGGCGAAGGGTGCGGGAAGTGTGGGCTGTGTCGGGTGCATGGTCATGGACGACCTCTTTGATCAGGCCGCTCATGGCAGCACTGGCTTGGGAAGTGGTTTTTATAGGTAAGCCCGGCCTCGGCCGTGGCAGGTTTGGCAATGCGTATTGTGCATTGCAGCATCGGTTTAACCTAGCCATATTCGTGAACTGGGTCAAGCCAGTCTGCCAAATGGCTCAAGCTGCTTTCACTGATCGGCAAAGCGGCCAAGACAGGCTCTAAACGGCTTGCCGCGCTGCGGATACTGACGGGAGCAAGCCAAGTAGGCTGCTTCCTCTCCGTCCTCCAGATTCGGAAGTACGCCGAAATACTGTGCAACCAGTGGCTTGAGGCCGGCCAAGGGAAAGCGGACGTCCATGCCGTGTCCGGTAGTCAGGTAGTAGCGCACGCGCAGGCTCTCGCCATCCATCATCTGCCGCAGCAGGCTGCCGTAACGGGCCGGTGCATCGGCGCTGGCGGCGCGCCAGGAAAACAGCTGGCCGTTGGCTGTCATCGGGTACGGGTGGCGCTGCGGGTCTGTGCGCCAGTCGGTCAGTGCCTGGCGCCCGATTTCGATTTCTGTCCCTTGATCGATCTTGAGGCTGAGCCGTTCCAGATTCAGCTGGATGCCGTTTTTCCCCGGTATGGAAAACATCAGCAACAGATCATTCTTGCCTTGCGGATGTAGCCAGGAAAGACGGCTGCCCGAAGGTGCCTCGGCGTAGATGGCAGCCGCGCGCTGATCGGCCGCGTCGGGCTTGCCAAGGGCAAGTTTCCATTCGGCGTGGGCGGTAGCGCCAGACAGCAGCAGGTATAACACGATAGATCGCATGCAGCAGTTTCTGAGCAATGAATACGGAATGAATAAAGGCTGTTTTTGTTGTGCAGACACAACGGCCTCTGGCTGGCGGCAATGCCGGGCGGGGCGGCATGAGTCAGATGCGGCCAGACACCGCTGCGGGCTGCTAAGCTTGCCAGCACTGCGGTTCACGCATGGCACCAACGCGTCGCCAAGCCGGGCTAGCCGCTCAGCCTGAACCATTCCGCAAAAAATGCCTAGACTGTACCGACAGTATTCAATCGGGCGTGTTGCCTTGAGAGGATGATCACTATGCAAGCCCTGCTGCGTAAATCGTACATCGGTCTCGTTGCCATGCTGTGGATGGCAGCGCCAGCGCTCGCCGACTGGCTACAGGTTTCCAGGACGGTGCCGCAGTGGTTGACTGCCGGTAACGCAGGCACCGTGTATGCGGCTGATACTGCCAGTGTCTATGTCAGCCTTGATGCGGGCAATAACTGGAAAACCGCTGCCAACCCGCAAATAGGCAGCTTGTCGGCACTGAATTTCAATGCCGGACAGTTACTGGTCGGCAGTACCGCAAATGGCGCCGCGTTTTCCGGCAATGATGGAGGCAGCTGGACGGTTTCGAACAACGGGCTGATCTTGCCATTGGTCAACAAGGCATCGACCATCAACGCGATTGTTGCCCAAGCCGCCGGCAAGGTACTGGCGGCAACTGAAAACGGCGTGTACATCAGTGCTGATGGCGGTGTCAGCTGGAATGCTTCCAGTACGGGCCTGCCGGTTGGCGGCTCGCCGCCTTTTGTGGTGACGCTTGCGGTGAAAGCGGCAGTGGTTTCGCCCGACAATAAATTGCTGGTGGTTGGCGGCTCATCAGGGCTGTACAGCAGCGCTGATGGTGGCAACTGGAGCGCAGCGGGTCTTGCGGGCAAGTCGGTCACTGCGCTGTATTCCAACGGCCAGACGCTGTATGCGCTGGTCAGCGGCGATGGAATGTATCAATCGACCGATGCGGCCAACTGGAAGCGTATTTCCGCGCTGTCCTTTGTTCCGAGCGCCTTCGCTGCCAGCGCGGCCTCGCGGCAGCAGCTATTTGCCGGCAATGCCAGTGGTGAAGTCTGGGGTAGCAGCGATGGCGGTGCCAGCTGGACGCAATTGCCAGGAAGCTTGCCGACCAGCCCGATCAGCACCATGGCCGTTGCCGGCAACAGCGGCGCTACCTTGCTGGTAGCCAATGGCAGTGGCGTCTACCAGTATCAGGCGCCAGCGATCAGCATACCGGCAATCAAGGATGTGCCCTTGTCAACGGTCATCCTATCGGACGAAATCACCATTACCGGCCTGCTCGCTCCGACTGCAGTCAGCATTAGCGGCGGCGAGTACCAGATCAATGGCGGTGCTTTCACCAACTCGGCCGGCACGGTGGTAAACGGTTCGCGCCTGCGCCTGCGCCTGACATCGTCGTCGAGCTTTTCGACGGCGACCACGGCGAACCTGACGGTGGGTGGCAAGAACTATGCGTTTACGGTAACCACCATCAAGCAGACGGTGCTGACATCGGTCACCCAGGTGTTGCAGACAGGCGACCCGAATGTGCAAGTGGACAACAGCGGGCGTTTGCTGATTACCGCCTCTCCCACCCAGCCGCTGCAATTGCGCAGTGACGCGCCGCCCAATGCGCTGGTAGTCATGCCCAAGAACACCCAGGCGACCATTCAATCGGGTACACAGGTGTTGACCTATGTCGATGTGCAAGGTAACTCCTTGCTGCAAACGCAGACGGTGGGCGGTCAGCCGGCCTTGCAGGTTGCCAGCGGACGCTTCCAGATCGACTCAAACAGTAGCGGGAACAATCTGCCGGTAGGCGGGACGGCGAGCAATCCGGCGCTGCTGCAGACCCAATCTGGCCAGACTACGCTGGTTGTCGGACGCAGCGGCTCGCAAACCGATTCGTTCGTGCAGACCGGCAAAGTGAACTACAGCAATGGCGGTAGCCCGGTGCCGGTATTCGGCGGGGAAACGCTTAAGGTCAATGAATCCGGGGCCTTGCAAAGCATTGTCATCGGCTCGATCGACGGTGACCGGAACCTGCCGGGTGACCCGCTCAAGTTGAATAATCTTGATTCCGGAACCCGGATTCCGCTGCTCAATGGCGGCTTGCCGCGCCTGGCGGGTGGCACTTTGCTCGATGTGCTGCAAAGCGCGTTGAATACCCTGTATGGGGTAACGACGAGCCAGATATCGTACGACGCGACAACCGGCGTCATCACCTATATCGCCAAGGGAATCAGCTATCACTTCACGCCTATCGGCCAGCCTTTTGTTACCGGTGCAGGTTCCGTTTCAGGCAAAGCCCGTGACACGACGGTACCCCCTGTAACCAAGCCAAGCGGAACGTTCACGGTGGCATCGCAAGGCATCAGCATTACCGTGTCGACTTCTCTGGCTTATCTGGGCGATCTGGACAAGGCGCTCAAATCGCTCGATCCGGCGGCAAGACTGAGCATGCGCAGCAATGGCAGCTTGAAGATCAGCTTCCTTGGGAGCAGCTATCTCACCATTCCGGGTGGCATTTACACCGGGGGGGACGGCGTGGCAACGCCGAGCTTTACCACCGATCTGTCGGGCTATCTGGCCTTTGTGGACAGCAGCAAGGCCACCCAGGTGCTCTACCCGGTGTTCTCCGATATTGCCGTCGGCGACCAGACCATCAAAACGTTCGACCCGGCAGGGGGCGCATCGGAAAACGGTGACGGCACGGCATCGGTGGTGTTGCTGGGCGGCAAATATTCGAGCCGGCCCGATTACAGTCTGATACCGGTTCCTGCTGCTCATGCTTCCGAGCTGTTCTGGTCGGAGGGGGGTAAGTTCTTCTTGCGCTACCCCGACGGCACGGCACAGGGATTCTCATTTTTCTGATCGGATAGAGCCATGACTGAATCGACCAGGACTGCCAGAACCCCCGATAGCATGCGTGGTAGCCTCAAACCAATAGTTGCCGTCTTGATGGCGCTCGGAATGCAGTCGCTCGGCTTTGCGGCCGGCACTGCCGAGATCGTCTCACTGATAGGACGAGGCGAAGCGCGACCCACGGCGCGTGATGACTGGAAGCCGGCGCGCGTGCATCAAACGCTTGAAGCAGGCTATTTCGTGCGTACCGGTGATTTGTCGCAGATGGCGGTACTGCTGAGCGACCAGACCCAGCTGCGTCTCAACCAGAACAGCATCCTGCAGATCAAGGAGGTATCGGCCAAGGCGGAACCGACCAAGCTGGAACTGGTTTTCGGGCGAGTGTGGACGCAAGCCAAGCGGCGCAGTCCTGGCGAATTCGCCGTGGCCTACAACGCGCCGGCGGTGACGGTGCAGACGCCGAATGCCATTGCGGCTATCCGTGGAACCGACTGGGAGCTCAATGTCGACAAGGAAGGTGCGTCGACCCTGACCGTGCTATCGGGTGAAGTGGAGCTCTCGAATGATCTTGGCAAGGTAACGGTTGGCAAGAACGAACAGGGGCGGGTAGAGAACGGCAAGGCGCCGAGCAAGACTTTGCTGACCAATGCGAGGGAGCGGGTGCAATGGGTAACAGCCTATCGCCCGCAGGGGCGGCGCTGGCTTGAAAGCGATGCGGTGTCGCTGCAGCCCGTCGCCGATATGGTGGATGCGCAACGCTACCCCGAGGCCCAGGCGGCGCTCGAACAGCGTAGCGATGCGGCGGCTTCGATCCTGCTCGCCGATCTGTATCTGTATCAGGGGCGGGTCGATGATGCGATCAAGCGCCTGCAGCCGCTGGCGGGCCGGCCCAAGGCCGCGGCCCTGCTTGCCCGTGCCTATCTGATTGCAGACCGCGCCGCCGACGCTGGCAAGGTGCTGGAGCAGGCGCCGGCTGATGATGTGGAGGTGCAACTGGCCCGTGCCGAGGTGGCACGCTTTAACGGCGATGCCGTGCAGACCCGCGCTGCGCTGGATGCCGCGCGCCAGCAAGACGGCAATAGCAGTGAAGCCTGGTTCGGTCTTGGGCGTTTTCATGCCGAGCGCGAGGCGGTCGCGCCGGGTCGTGCTGCCCTGGCGCAAGCCTTGCTGCTGAACCCGCAGGGACAAGGCTATCGCGGCGAATTGGGCACGCTGGCGACCTTTGCCAATGATTTTGCCGAGGCCGAGCGTGCCTTCAAAGAGGCGCTGGACGCGCAGCCGGACGATTATGTGGCTTGGACCGGCTTGGGGGTGTTGCAGCTCAAGCAAGGCAAGACCGAAGACGCATTGCAGTCCTTTTTGAAAGCGGGTGTGCTTGAGCCACGCTATGCGCGGGCCAGTCTGTATACCGGCGTTGCGTATTACCAGCTTGGCAAGACCTATCGTGCCGAAGAGTCGCTCAAGCATGCGATGGAGCAAGACCCGACCGATCCCTTGCCGCATATGATGATGTCGCTGATCGCGGTCGACCGGCTCGATTTCGGTGCGGCAACCCAGGCAGCGCGGCAGGCAGCGCGCTTGATGCCTTATCTGAAGTCGCTCAACCAGCTGCTCAACAATCAAAAGGGCAACGCCAATGTTGGCGCCGCGCTAGCCGGCTTCGGACTGGAAGAGTGGGCCGAGGCGATCGCCCATGAGGCATACAACCCTTACTGGGCAGGCAGCGCGCTGTTTCTAGCCGACCGCTATAGCGGCGAATTCAACAAAAATTCGGAATTGTTCAAGGGCTTCCTCACCGATCCGACCGTCTTTGGCGCCGGCAATCGCAACAACAGCCTGATTTCGACCCCAGGGCACAACCTGACCATCGGCTTGCGCACTACCACGCAGGAAGAGCATGAAACCGAGGCATCGGCGGTGCTCAATGGCTATAGCATTGCGCTCAAGCCGATCGCCTACTACCTCGGGCTGGATTACTCTGATCTGCGCCCGGGCTCTGCGGATCTGACCGCCCACACCAAGGTAGCCACGCTTGGCCTTGGTGCGCGGCCCAATTACGAAACCGGTCTGTTCGGTTTTGCCAATAGCAGCAAGATCGATGCAACCCTGACCGATCTGCAGCTTGGATTCATCCGCAACCCGGCGTCCATCGACAACCGCCGTGTCGATGGCGGGGTCAGCTACCGGTTTGCGCCGGACAGCCAGCTGTGGATCAAGGCGGGCCATGGCAGCGAGGATGTCGGTTTGCGCGGTGTGTACTATTCGCCCGATATCGCGGCCACCTATCTGCGCGAGGCGTTTGTCGAAGTCAATCCAACCGGCGTCATCAATCACTACGCCAGCCATGCGAGCCAGGACGATGTGCAGCTGCGCCAAGTCATCGACTTCGGCGCGCATCGTCTCAGTGTCGGATTCGAGCGCGGCAAACAGGATAAACGGCTGGATAGCGATGTGGCATTTGCGCCCATTCGCAATCGTCTGGTTCAGCAAACCCGGTACGAGTCAAAAGACGCCTATATCGGCGAACAGTACCGCAGCAATACCTGGTTGCTGCAGGCCGACCTCAATTTCAGCCGCTTTGAAAAGCGCGAGACGCTGGAGCGTTACCAGCAGTTCGGCAAGTTCCGGGAGCAGTTGATCGGGGTAACGCGCGATGATCGCGACATCCACCGCTTCGACCCGCGGCTTGGTTTCGCTTTTACGCCACAGCCCGGCAATACGATTCGTTTTGCTTACCAGGCTTGGCGCAAACCGGCCTCGGTGGCCAGCCTCACTGCGGTGGACACCGCTGGCATCGCACTCGATGATCGTCTGACCAGCATAGGTGGCTCGCTCAAGCGCACCCGTCTGCAGTTTGAATGGCAGCCCGGTGGCCAGACCTTTGCCCAGTTCTATGCCGACCACCGCCAGGTGGACAACCCGAACAGCCCATCGGCTGACTCGGTGGCCGACCTGAATCTGCAAGACCTGCAAAGGCTGCGTAATCGCAATCGTCTGAGCCTCGATGCAGTCGATCTTCTCGAGGATGCGCCGGAATTCACCGCTGGCCGCGTCAATGGTGTGGGATTCGCGGTCAACCATATCGTGTCCGACCGGCTGACACTGGCCGCGCGTGCGCAGCACAACCAGTCACGCAATACCTCGGATAAATTCGCCGGAAAATTGCTGCCCTGGGTGCCGCGTAATCTCTTGATGCTGGAAGCCAGCTGGATACCGATGTCGCATTGGCAGCTCGGTGCGCAGGCTATCTACCGCAGCAGCCGCTTTACCGATGAAGAAAACAAGAGTGAGTTGTCGGGCGGCTGGGGCGCCGGCTTGCGTAGTTACTGGGAGAGCGAGGACAAGCGCTGGTCGGTGGAAGCCATTGCCGAGAATCTGTATGCCAAGAAAGATGCGGCCGCCGTCAAGAAAGCGCGGCTTGGTTTGCAGGCGCTCTATCGCTACTGAGTCGTGATGCCCACGCTTTCCCGCATTCTCAATACGCCCTGGGTAGCCGCCATCATCAACCGGGCAGGGCGTTCCACCTTGCCCTGGCCCGGTTTGCTGGCCGCTCTGTTTACCCTGGCACTTAGCCTGAGCAGTGCCTGGTGGCTGGTAGAGCTCAAACTGTTCGACCGTATGCTGGTGGCCACGGCACCGAACAAGGTGGCCTTGCCGATCACCATTATCGGTATTGACGAGGCATCGTTCGCCAAACTCAAGCGACAATGGCCATGGCCGCGCGAGTGGCATGCGCAGCTGGTTAACAATCTGCACGATGCCGGTGCTGCCATTGTCGCTTTCGACGTGGTGTTTTCCGAAGCGTCGCAGCCCGAGTCCGACGCGGCATTTGCCCAGGCAATTCGCGAGGCAGGCAATGTGGTACTGGCCGCCGACCGCGACTACCGCGAAACCGAGGGCGGTGGCGGTACCCGGCAATGGATGCGGGTCGATCCATGGGAAGGTTTCGTCCAGGCCGGGGCGAAGCCGGGATTCGCGTCGGTAGAGCTCGACCCCGATACCAGCATGCGTCAGGTACCGTTTTATGCCGATGCATTGTGGCGCTCCATCCTGACGACATTCGACAAACGCAACCCCGGTATTGTCACCGATCTGACGGCCAGCCAGGGCATGTACATCCGCTATCAGGGCGGTCCGCACACCTTCAAATACATTCCCTACTACCAGATGCTGGATCCGGATCGCTATCTGGGTAGCGAGTGGAAGTCTTTCCTGCACAACAATATTGTGCTGGTCGGACGCGACCTGAAGGCGACCACCGAAGTGAACTCAGCCCAGTCCGACCTGTTCCAGACGCCGTTCTTCGGCATCAGCTCGCAGCAGTTGATGCCGGGCGTCGAGGTTCACGCCAATCTGATCGCCAATATGGTGGAAGGTAATGCGATCAGGAAGGCACCGCTATGGTGGCGGATGCTGATGTTCCTGCTCACCGCAGGCCTTGCCTTGATCAGCATGCGGCACTGGCAGCCTCTGCGCAGCGGCCTGTATGGCCTCGGATTGCTGGGAGCATTGTTGGGACTGGCATTCTGGCTGATGTCGCATCGGCTGATCTGGCTGCCGGTCAGCGGTGCCATGTGCGCGGTGGTGCTGATCTATCTGGCGCAAGGCGGCGTTGCCTACCTGGTTGCCAGCCGGCAGCGCCGCGAGATCAAGCAGGCCTTTGCAAAATACTTGTCGCCCACGGTGGTGGATGAGGTCGTTGCCCATCCGGAGCGCCTGCGCCTCGGTGGCGAGCGGCGCGAGCTTACCTTGCTGTTTACTGATCTGGCCGGCTTTACCAGTATTTCTGAAGCCATGCAGGCAGAGCAGGTGGCGCAGATCCTTAATCGGCACCTGACCGAAATGACCGAGATCGTGCTGCGGCATAACGGTACCCTGGACAAATTCATCGGCGATGCCGTGATGGCATTCTGGGGGGCGCCGGTGCTCAGTCCCGATCAATCAGAGCAGGCAGTGCGCTCTGCCATCGAAATGCAGCAGAAAGTCGCTGCAATGCGCCTGGATCTGGAACAGACTGGTGGCCCCGCCCTGCATATGCGGGTGGGCATCCACCGTGGCGAGTGCATTGTCGGCAATATGGGCGGCGAGGACCATTTCGATTACACCGCCATTGGCGACGCGGTGAACCTGGCGTCGCGACTGGAAGGCGTCAACAAGTTTTATGGCACCCAGATCCTGTGCAGCGAATCGGTGGCGCATGCGCTGGCTGGCAAGATCGCCTTGCGCCGGGTTGATGTCGTCAGGGTCAAGGGCAAGCAGGCTGGCGTGGCGATCTTCACCCCGTGTGATGATGCGGAATTGATGCGCCTCTCGGATATCGCCTTGCGCGCATTCGAGCATGGCCCGTCTCTTCAGCAAGAAGCCGAACAGGCCTGGCAGCTGGTGCTCGACCATGCGCCACAGGACGCCCTGGCGCAGCATTTCCTTGCTCGCCTTGCCCAGTATCGCGCCGAGGGCTGGCCCGAAGGCTGGGACGGGATCACCACGCTAGAAAGCAAGTAGCTGCCTGTGCTGCGCCAATGGCGACGCTGGATGCTCCTGCGCGCCGTGATCGTTACGCTGCGCCGGAAGGCAGGCGGAAAGCCCGCTCCCGGTGCAGGGCCTGATCAGTTGCCAGCCGTCGCCGGCACAATGATCACAAGCTGATCTTGAAGTTGCGGTTAAGCTGTACCGCTGATGTTCCACCAAACCAATGCTCGAATATCCGTGCCGCTTCGCCGGTTTTTTCTGCATCGGCCAAGGCATTATTGATGGCTTGCTGCAAAGCCTTTTGTCCCTTGCGGATGCCGGCGCCGTAAACATCGGAGGCGATAGGCACATCGGAAACTTCGAAGTCATTGCGCGCTGGCAGGCTCATCTTGGCCAGATTGCCGAGCATGGTGGCTTCCGGGCCGGAGGCGTATTCGCATTTGCCCTCCTTCAGCGCGGTGAATACCTCAGCGTAGTCTTCGAACAGCTTGACCTGCACCGTGGTCGATACGTCTTGCAGATACTTGGCATTGGTGGTGCCCTTGGGCACGCAGACGGTGAGCTTGTCGAGCTGGGTCAGATCCTGGAAACGGCCTTTCTTGGCGACCATCTTTTGAGTGCCGACAAAATAGCCGACACTGAAATCCACTTCCTTTTCGCGCTCGCGGTTCTTGCCAAACGTGGCGAACAGCACATCCACCCGGCCTTCCTTCAGGGCGGCAATGCGATCGGCCGGGTCTACTGTCTTGAAGATGGGTTTGGCGCCAAGCTTGTTGGCAACATACATGGCAAATTCCACGTCGTAGCCGGAAACGCTGCCCTTGGCCTTGTCGAAATAGCCGAATGGCGGGGAGCTGTCGCGTACGCCAATCACGATTTCCTTTTTCTGATTAATCTTTTCTAGATCATCTGCCATCGCGTGCGTCGCGATGCTGCTGAACAGAGCAAGTGCAAGAACAGAGAGCTTCATGGTTTTCCTTACTTGGGTGGAATGCGTTTTATTGGCTTGCTAGTAAGTGGCCAATGCTTGGTGTGCCTGGTATTGCGCATCGATGATTGCGGCGGGCAAGCTGTTCAGCAGGTTTGCTGTGCCTAAGCAATTCCCGGCTTTGCGTGCCCAGTCGCCGATATATTATGCCATTTGATTGAGAGGGGATTTGACCTAAATTAATGAAACGCTAATGGAGCCGCTGCTCGCTGCGGTTTCGTTTCCTGTGCGCTATCCGGGCCGTTGCCACCCGCCATCAATATGTGGAATGTTCATGCAAGAAGCTTCCAGTGCCACGCCTGACACCATCAATCGCCTGCTGCAAATCGGGAATGCCGGTGGCGCAATGCAGCATCTGCGCGAAGCACTAGCTGTGCAGCCCGATAGCGCCGACCTGCATCTGCAGGCCGGGCTTTGTGCGGTCAAGCTTGGCGATGATGGCGAGGCCGAAGCCTTGTGGCGGCGTGCCATGCTGCTGGACCCAAGCCTCGCCGAGGCGCAGTTCAATCTGGGCATACTGTTGGAGCGCGCCGGGCGGCTGGCCGAGGCCGAAGCGCTGTATCGGCAAGCGCTGGCATTGTCGCCGACCGCGCTCGAAGTGCGACTCAATCTTGCCAATCTCTTGATGGCCACCAACAAGCTCGGTGAAGCCGCCCAGCACTATCAGGCGACCATTGCCCTGCAGCCCGCCTATATCGACGCACACTACAACCTGGCATTGCTGCACTATGAAGCGCGGCAGTTTGCAGCGGCTGCAGACGGCTTCGCATCCGTGCTGGCGCTCGACCCGGATAATGCCGATGCCCATGCCTGGCTTGGCCTGCTGCACGCCGCCCGGCGCGATTGGGCGCTTGCGCAGCAACACTATGTGCAGGCGCTGCGTTTGCAGCCGGGCCATGTCGACGCCTGGTGCAATCTTGGCCTGTTGCTGGGTGAATTGCGGCAATGGGATGAGGCTGAGCGCTGCCTGCGTCATGCCCTTAGCCTGAGTCCGCAGCGGCCCAAACTGCATGCCAATCTGGGCAGCCTGCTGCTCGATCGGGGCGAGATGGCGGAGGCGGAGCAGGCGATTGCCAGGGCGATCGAGCTGGCGCCTGAATCTGCTCAGGCCTGGTCGAATATGGGGGTGCTGCTCAGCAATACCGAGCGTGAGCTCGAAGCGGAAAGCTGCTTTCGTCATGCGATCAGCCTGAGCCCCGCCAGCGCCATGCCGCGCTTCAATCTGGCCCAGCTGCTGCTGATGCTGGGCCGCTATGAGGAAGGCTGGCAGCATTACGAAGCACGATTCGATCCGGAACTCGAAAGCCAGGCGACCGAGATTCCGACTCTGCCGATGCCGCGCTGGCATGGCGAAGCCTTGCGAGGCAAGTCTCTACTGGTGTGGACCGAGCAGGGCTATGGTGATGTGATCCAGTTTTGTCGCTATCTGGCCCGGTTGAAGGCGCAAGGTGCCCGGTATATCACCCTGGTGTGCCAGCCGGCGCTGTTGCCACTACTGCAGTCGCTGGACGGTGCCGATGCGGTACTGGCGCTCGATGACGACACGACCGAGGTCCCCGGGCACGATTACTGGACCTTTCTGCTCAGCCTGCCGCATTGGCTGCGGAGTGCGCTTGATCGACTCCCGGCAGACATTCCTTATCTGCATTGCCCGGCCGAGGCGCAACAGCGTTGGGCCGGGGCGTTGCCGGCGCCGGGCTTGCGGGTCGGCCTGGTGTGGCGCGGCAACCCGCATCACCTCAATGATGCGGAGCGCTCCTTGCCTTCCTTGTCGGAGCTGGCGCCACTTTGGGATGTACCGGGCCTGAGCTTTTTCAGCCTGCAAACCGGCGAGCAGGCCGATGTCGAATTGGCCGGCCAGCCCATGATCAAGCTCGGCCACCAGCTGCATGACTTTGCCGATACGGCAGCGGTGCTGGCGCAGCTGGATCTGTTGATCAGTGTTGATACCGCGGTAGCGCATCTTGCCGGCGCGATGGGGCGCCCGTGCTGGGTGCTGCTGCCCGCTTACAAGACTGATTGGCGCTGGCTGCGCCAGCGCGCCGACAGCCCCTGGTATCCGGGCATGCGCCTGTTCCGCCAGGTGCAGCGGCAAGACTGGAGCACGCCGGTGCTGCAATTGCGCGATAGCCTGCTTGCCTGGGCAATGCGCGCCTGAGTCGGCGCGCCATTTGCCCGGCTAGCTACCTGCTCGCCGTTTACTGCCGGGCGGTACGCAGATTGGCCGGTGCCGCCTGGGTGAAGCTGGTGCGAAACGGATTGATATCGAGGCCGCCGCGACGGGTATAGCGCGCATAGACCGACAAGGCTTCCGGCCTGCATTGGCGGCTGATATCCATAAAGATCCGCTCGACACATTGTTCATGGAATTCGTTATGGCCGCGAAACGAGACCAGATATTGCAGCAGGCGATCGCGCGCAATCGGCTTGCCGCGATAACGGATCTGCACGCTGGCCCAGTCGGGCTGCCCGGTGACCAGGCAATTGGACTTGAGCAGATTGGAGCACAGCGTTTCTTCCACCTCAGGCTCATCCAGTGTGCTTAGCAAGTCGGCTTGCGGTTGGTAATGCTCGATATCGACATCGAGATTGTCGATGCAGTAGCCGTCGAGTTCGGCAAATTGCTGCCGGGCAAAGCCGTCGGGCAGAACCAGGCGGACACTGACACTGGCGCCGGCCGCCGCGCTCAGATCCCTCGCCAGGGTAGTGCGCAAGGCCTCGGCATCGTCCAGGCGTGTCTGGTTGAAGCTGTTCAAATAGAGCTTGAAGCTTTTGCTTTCGATGATATTCGGCGAGTCGGCCGGGACACTGATACTGGCCAGGGCAATTTGTGGTTTACCCTTGGGGTTGAGCCAGGACAATTCATAGGCATTCCAGAAGTCGGCCCCGAAAAACGGCAGGGCAGCAGGCACGCCGATTTCTTCGCGCTTGCCTAGGCGTGCAATGGGAAACAAGAGCGAAGGGCAGTATTGCTCGATATAGGCGGTGGTTTTGCCCAGCGGCGAGAGTTCGGCTGAAGAGGTCATGCGGTGGGGTTCCGGTAAGCGTGGCGGCGAGTTTACCGTGTTGTGCACCTTGTTTGCTGCAGCAAGGCGGTGGTTTGCGTCGTGGCGAGCAGAATAGGCTGAACAGTGCATCTGGTCTGAATCAGTCCCTCGCTTGCCCGGATCGGGCCGGCTACTGAATTCGCGTACCGCTACAGTAAGCAAGCGGCACCAGACTGGTACTGTAAAGCGGCCGGTACAGTGCCAGATCGATACGCCATAGTGTGCCGTGTGCTGTAACGGCATTTGCGCGATGATGCGCCCTGATCCCTGCGAGTCCCGAATATGCAAACCGGTACCATCTACGCGGCCATGGCCTACTTCATGTGGGGCTTGTTGCCGCTTTATCTGCATCTGCTCAAGCCGGTTGCACCACTGGAAATCCTGCTGCACCGGGTGTGCTGGTCGCTGGTCTTCCTGCTGCTACTGCTGCTTGGACGTCGCCAATGGCAGTGGCTGGGCGATGCACTGCGCAACCCGCGGGTGCTGGGGCGATTTGCCGCCAGCGCGCTGGTATTGTCGATCAACTGGTTTCTGTATATCTGGGCGGTGAACAACCAGCATGTGGTCGATGCCAGCCTCGGCTATTTCATCAATCCGCTGGTGAATGTGATGTTCGGCTATCTGCTGCTGAAAGAGCGCTTGCGCACCGGTCAGTGGACGGCGATCGGCATCGCGGCGCTGGGTGTGCTGTGGCTCTCGGTCCTGGCCGGACAGTTGCCTTGGATAGGACTGATCCTCGCTGCAACGTTCGGCACCTATGGCCTGCTACGCAAGACTGCCAGCCTTGGTGCGCTGGAAGGTCTGTCGCTCGAGACCCTGCTACTTACCCCGTTTGCCGCCGGCTATCTGATCTGGCTGACCATGCAAGGGCAGAGCGGATTTGCCAACGGCAGCGACCATATGCGCGCCTTGCTGGTGGCGGCAGGTCCGATTACCGCCATCCCTTTACTGCTGTTTGCCGCCGGCGCACGGCGTATTCCGATGTCGCTGCTTGGTTTGCTGCAATACATCGGGCCGACGCTGCAGATGGCGCTGGGCGTATTCCTGTGGGGCGAACCATTCAGCCAAGGCAAGCTGATCGGCTTTGCGCTGATCTGGTCGGCGTTGGCTTTCTACACTCTCGAGGGATTCTGGGTGCGACGCAAACAGGCAGCGCTGGCTTGATGCCAACGCTGCGCCTGTCGCCATAGTGCTCTGCAGCTTGGCCGGCAAACCGCACAGCTGCGATTCGCCGGCTTTTTCCACATTTGCCTGTGCCGCACCCGCCCCCATGGGCACGTCAGCGCGCCAGCTTGTCCTGTTGCTGGCGCTGCGCCGCTTCGTCCTCGGCGATATGGCGGCGCACAAACACCACCATATAGCTGGCAATACCGATCACCACGCCAATGGTGACGAGGCTGAGCAGGCCGATGTCGGTAGTGAACAGATCCTGTACGGCAATATTCATGATGAACTCCTGGCTGGTTTGAATGCGATTTCTTGCTTGCCATTACACGCCAGCAGCAGCGCGCTTGATTTGACCTTGGTCAATGGATGGCCAAGCGGTGGCAAACTGCTACGATTCGGCTGCGCCAGGCTGTGCGGCTGCGGGGTAGAGCCTGCGCAAGAGGCGATGGCCGATTCCCGCAATGCGTCAACAGTGCCTAGCCTGCGCAATCAATCAGGAGCATGAATTTGTCGGTAATACGCAAGCTTCCCCGCCTTCCCAGCCGCCATTACATGTGGTCGCAGCGTGCGGTCACGCCGGAGGCGCTCAATGTCAGCAATGAGCTGCTCGGTGTGATGCTGGCGCCACCCAAGCGCAGGCTTCTTGCCATAGGGGTGGATTTGCTGGTGGTGGCGGTGCTGTCGGGCATGCATGGCATCTGGATGATCATTGGCGCCATGGTTCTGGTGTGGCGCCTGGCATTGCGCTGGGGTGCGCAAAGCATCAGCCGCCGCCGCCTGCTGTTTGCCGGAATCGGCGTGGCCTTCTTGTTGTACGGCGGCATGCAGCAGCTGCTTTCCCAGATGGAACACACCAAGGTCGGCCAGTTGCTGGTGTTTGAAGAGGAAGATGAGAAGCCGGGCACGGCGAGTGCGGCCGTGCTGAGCGACGCGGAGCGCATCGCTCAGCTGGAGCACGAGCTGGCCCTGGCCCGCCAGCCCCATGCCTTTGCCTGGACCGAGCAGCTCAAGCGTTTGCTGCAAAAACTCAGCAACGGCTTTGGCGCCGCCATTCTGTATTTCACCTTTGTGCCGGCCATGTGGCGCGGCCAGACCCTGGGCAAGCGCCTGTTCGGCTTGCGCGTGGTGGAATTGACCGGCAAGCCTTTATCGGTGATCAACTGTTTCAGCCGCTATGGCGGCTATGCTGCAGGCATGGCCACCGGCCTGTTCGGCTTTGCCCAAGTGCTGTGGGACCCGAACCGGCAGGCGATCCAGGACAAGATTGCCCATACCGTGGTGATCGATGAGCGTGCACCCCGCATGCAAGTAGGCCCAGCATCTGGCTGATGCCGTATGGCTGGCGTGCGTCCGGGCAGCTCGGCCTACGAACGCTGGCTCGGCCGCAAATTTCCATAGGGAGAGGGACGGGGCAATAGCATGGGGAACTGGTTGCTGCTGATCGCCTTTGGTCAAGGCGTGTTTCTCGCGCTGGCCTTGATTGCGGTGCGACAACCGCAGCCAAGCCGCTTGCCGGCGCGCCTGCTGGCCGCCCTGGTGCTGGTATTTGCCTTGATCATCGGCCATGCCTGGCTCGCGGGTGCCGGCCGCTTCGATCAGTCACCGCGCCTTGCATCAGCCATTGCGCCTTTGCCGTTATTGATCGGACCCTTGCTATGGCTGCATCTTTGCAGTCTGCTGCGCGCCGAGCGCGCCCGTCGGGCATGGGCCTGGCACTTTCTGCCCTTTGGCTTGGCCCTGGTCGCCTGGTTGCCGCATTACCTGGGTATGGCGCCCGCAGCAGCGGCCGGCGAGCGCGGTGCTTTGCCCTGGTATCTCGCAGGTTTTGGTCTGGCCAAGGCGGTGCTTATCGTTGCCTATCTATTGCCAAGCCATCGCCTGATTGCCGAGGCACGACAGGCGCAGACTGGCTGGGCACTGCTTGGCCCCATGCATGCGCTGGTGCGCGGTTTGCTTGTCGGTTTGCTTGGTGTCGCGGCCCTGTTTGTTGCCGAAGCGGCAGGTTTGCCGGTGCCGGTGTCGTCCGACAACGCGGGTGCTACGGTGTTGACCCTGTTTGTCTACAGCCTTGCCCTGTGTGCCATGCGCTTGCCGATGGCGCCTGCGCCGGCTACCAGTCCGGCAGCCACTACCAAGCCGGCGCCAGATGTAGGCGAGCTGGTGCCGTTTCTGGACAAACTGCGCCAGAGCATGGAGCGGGATGAAATGTTTCGCGACGGCGAACTGAGCCTGGAGCAGCTGGCCAGCCATCTTGCACTGACGCCGCATGAGTTGTCGCGGCTGGTCAATCAGGTTTGCCAGGTCAGCTTTCAGGAATATCTGAATGCCTATCGGGTTGCGGCGCTCAAGCAGGCCATGCTGGCGCCGCAGAACGATGGCGCCACCATACTTGATCTCGCCATGGCGGCTGGCTTCAATAGCAAGAGTTCGCTGAACCGCGTGTTCAAACAACATACCGGCATGACCCCGACACAGTTTCGCCAGCAAGGCATGGTTGATCCGGGCTGATGCGCTGCGGACAAGGTCCCAAATCATGATTTGAGACGCGGCACCTTGCGAAAATCGCTAGTTTTCGCCGCTTCTGTCGCTTTGGAGTGCTCTGTGAATCGCTATCTCGCCCCCCTGTTTCTCGCTGGCAGTTTGCTTGCCCTGGTTGCGCCACCCTGTGCTGCCGCCGACAAGGTGCGCGAGTTGCCAGCTGCTGCCACACCCATGCCAGGGTGTGGCGAGACGGCTGGCAAGGCCGGCCGCCCCTTGCGCGAGCAGGGCTATTGGTCAGTTGGCGGCATCGAGCAATGGCTGACTATCGAAAGCGCTAACTGCAACAATCCGGTTTTGCTGTTTGTGCACGGCGGGCCAGGCAATCCGGTAAGCCCGTTTTCCCATGCCATGTATGGCGCCTGGGCCAAGGACTTTACCCTGGTGCAATGGGATCAGCGTGGCGCCGGCAAGACCTTTGCCCGAAACCCGCACACCGCCGATGCCAGCCTTAGCCTTGAGCAAATGAGCGCCGATGGCATCGAAGTGGCGCAACTGCTGCAGCGCCATCTGGGCCAGCGCAAGATCATCCTCACCGGTAGCTCTTGGGGGAGCGTACTGGGCATCATGATGGCCAAACAAAGGCCGGATCTGTTTCATGCCTATATCGGTGTGTCACAGATGGTCAGCGCCAGCGCCAATGAGTCGGCTGCTTACACGCTGACGCTGGCAGCCGCCACCAAGGCGGGAGACGCCAAGACCGTGGCGGCACTGCAGGAGATCGGCCCGCCACCGCGCAGCAGTCCGCGCGCCTTTGGCATATTGCGGCGGGCGATCAGGGCCTATGAGCGCAAAGTGACCATTGCCGCCCCGGCCAAGTGGTGGAACAAGGAAGCCCAATACGCGACGCCCGCGGCTCTGGCAGCTGACGAGCAGGGCGAGGAGTACTCCTTTATGCAGTTTGTCGGCCTCAAGGGCGACGGCATGCTGTCGCGGATCGATCTGCCCGCACTCGGCACCCGGTTCGAGATTCCGATCTACTTGCTGCAAGGCCAGGAAGATCTGCTCACCCCTGCGGTAGTCACCCAGCCGTATTTCGACAGCCTCGAGGCACCCGCCAAGGCGATGGTGATGGTGCCCAAGGCTGGGCATGACCCGAATCCGGCACTATTGGATGCACAGTGGAAGGTGTTGAAAGAGCGCGTGCTGCCGGGTTTGCGCGGCAATCAGTAGTTTGTCGCACTCTTGGTATCGGGATGGCAGCAATAGAAGGGGACTGTTGTAGCCAGGCCGCATCACTCTGTAATGGTGCGTGACACCGACTGGATGAATTTGTAGCATACGCATCGGTATGGTTTCAATTCACGCGATGCGAGTAGATATGAGTATGTTCAAGTTCAGCTTTGCGGCGTTTGTTGCCGCGCTTTTCATTTATCCGGCTGCCACGGCGGCCGAGGCGGCGGAGGTGGTGAAGACTGGCGCCTGGGACCCGTTTTCGGTTCGCATTCAATCGGAAGATGCGCAACGCTTTGCCAAGCTATATCTGGCGCAAAAAGGTGTCCTCACCAGCGAAGCGCTGCAGCGCGGCTATCTCGACGGTGCCGGGCGCGGCGTGGCGGTGTTTACGCCGCAACGCATTGAAAATGCAGAAAATCTAGCTTTGTCGGTAAAAAAGCGCGGCGGCGACTATGCCTATGCCATTGAGAACTGCCTGCCGATTCTGGATAGCCTGAACGCCGAGATGCGGGCGATCTATCTGGCTTTGCATGGCCTGCTGCCGGAAGCTCGCCTACCTGCTGTTTATGTCGTATTTGGTGCCGGGAATTCTGGGGGCCATGCTGTCGCCGATAGCCAGGTCATTGGCCTGGAAGTGGCGTGCAAAAAAGGCGTGTCGATGGATGAGTTTCGTCGCTATATGCGCATGATGTTTGCGCATGAATCGGTACACAGCCTGCAGACACATAGTGAAGCGGCCTATACCAGCCAGCAGGACAGTATGCTGTCGACGGCCATTGCCGAGGGCACCGCAGACTATATCGCGAGTATCGTGTTGGGTAAGGTGCCGGACCCGGAGCGTGATCAATGGGCACGTGACAATAGCGAAATGCTGTGGAAGGCCTTTGCGGCAGATCGCGAGACGGTGCTGCAGGCCAAGGTGTCGGTTTGGTCTGGTGACTCGCCCGCGCGCCGCGCCTTCTTTCGTTGGTTCGCCAATGCTGGCTCCCCTCCCAAGGGTTGGCATTCCGAGGCTGGCTACTGGATAGGTCGACAAATCGCCGCTGCGTTCGTAGAACGTTCGCCCGACAAGCTGGCTGCTATCAAGCGTTTGCTGGCGATGGATGATATTGCCGGCATTTTGCGCGACAGCGGGATCAAACTGGAGCCAGGCGCCCCAAGCTAGCTGCCCGTAGCGCAATACCGTCGCTTGCTTAGGCGAGCGGCGGTTCAAGCCTGGCTCGGGTAGCCGGTGATGTCGCGGATATCTTCGTACAGCGGTTGCAGGCGCTGGTACATGCGCTGGTAAACCCGGGTGTAGAGCTGCTCATAGGTGTAGGCATGCTCGGGCTGCGGCTCGAAGACCTGGCCAATGCGTGTCATCTCGCGGATGGCGCTGGCGAAGTCGTGGTGCAGACCAAGGCCCACCGAGGCGATGATGGCGCCGCCGAGGCCGCTGGTTTCATACAGATGCGGGCGTTCGCTGGGCAGATTGAACACATTGGCGGTGATCTGCATGGCGGCATCGCTTTGCGAGCCGCCGCCTGATACCCGCACCCGGCTGATGGCGGTGCCGGAGCGTTTTTCGATGCGCTCCTTGCCCTCGCGCAATGCATAGGTCAGTCCTTCGATAATCGCCCGGTACAGATGGGCGCGGGTATGGGCATCGCCAAAGCCGATCACCGCGCCCTTGGCTTCGGGACCCGGCACCTTGATGCCGGGGTTCCAGAACGGTTGCAGCATCAGGCCGAGCGAGCCCGGTGGTACCGCGCCGACCAGCTTGTCGAACAGGCTCTCCGGCGATACACCCAACTGCTCGGCCTCCAGCTGCTCATGCAGGCCGAATTGCTCCTTGAACCAGCTCACCATCCAGAAGCCACGGGTGATCTGGATTTCCGTGTTGTAGTGGCCCGGTATTGCTGCCTGATAAGGCGGAATGAATGGCGTCGCCTCGACATAGCGCGGGGTCGTGGTGTTGATGGTGGCCGCTGTGCCATAGGACAGGCAGGCAATCTCCGGCGTCAGGCAGCCGGCACCGATCACTTCGCAGGCCTTGTCGGCGGCGCCGGCAATGATGGGGGTGCCGACCGGTATGCCGGTTTCCGCCGCTACCTTGGCATCGACCTGGCCGATCACCGTGCCCGGAGCCACCAATTCCGGCAGCATGTCCGGCGTGATCGGCAGGGCATTCCACTTCCAGTCGTGTGTCGCCGCCCAGCGCCCCTGCTTGTAGTCGAACGGAATATAGCCAACCTGGCTGCCGGTGGAGTCGACATATCGGCCGGTGAAGCGGTAATTCAGATAGCCCGACAGCAGCAGGTATTTATGCGTCCTGGCCCAGATGTCGGGCTGATGCTGGGCGATCCAGTTGCATTCTGCCTCGCGCTGGAAATGCTTGAGCACATCGCTCATGCCGATCGCCTTGAAGGCAATATTCCACCACCAGGGCAGCGAGCGCGTTTGTTCGGCGCGGCGCTGGTCCATCCAGATAATGGCTGGCCGCAAGGGCTTGCCGTCACGATCGAGATTGATCACCGTGGCGCGCTGGGTGGTGATCACCACACCGCGTACTGCGCTTTTCGGTACGCTGGTATTGGCCCATAGATGCTGGCAGGCCTGGCACAGCGCCTGCCAGAAGGCCTCCGGGTCGTTTTCCACCCAGCCCGGTTCCGGGCTTTGATAGCTGCTGATACTGACCTGGGCCTTGTCCACCAGATGGCCGCGCGGGTCGAACAGCAGGGCGCGGACGCTTTGTGTGCCATTGTCGATGGTCAGAAGGTAGTCGTTACTCATGGCAGATCGGCTCTACGGGTTGGCAGGCAGGCTGTAGTGGCTGGTGATGATGCTGCGGTAGCGGGCAAGCTCTTGTTGCCACTGTGCATCGCTCCAGCCGAGTTGGGTCTGGCACAGGCTGCGGATGCGCTCGGCATGCGCCAGGCCGCCATCGGGCAGCAGGATGCCGAGGCGAACCCGGCGCAGCAGCAGATCATCGAGATGCACCACCTGTTCATGGCGGGCGGCGTGGCGCAGCTCCAGCCACAGGGTTTCGGTGCCGGGGATAAAGCACAGCTCGCTCGCGTTGGCATCATTAAGCACATCGGCCGCCTGCGCGCCAAAGCGGGCAGCCAGGCGACGCGCGACAGCCGGGGCGAGGCTGGCCGGCAACGACGTGGCCGGGCGAAATACCGGCCCATCACTGAGCCGGTATGGCGGGAATGCGCTGGCAGTGCCGGGCAGCGTTTGCTGCGACCATTGGCGTTGCACCGCGGCGAGGGCATCGAGTGCCATCAGCCGGAAGGTGGTCAGCTTGCCGCCGGTAACGGTGACCATGCCTTGTTCATCCAGCACCACATGGTCGCGCCCCGAGGCCGAAGGGGCCTTGGCACCATCGCTGACCACCGGGCGCACGCCGGCATAGCAGGCGGCGATATCGGCGCGGCCAAGCGACAGGCCCGGGAACTGGTCATTGACCGCTGCCAGCAAGTAATCGACCTCGGCCGGGCTGATGCTGGCTTCGCGGTCGAGATCGCCGACGTGGTCGATATCGGTGGTACCGATCAGGGTGCTGCCTTCCCAAGGGTAAAAGAACACCGGCCGGCCATCCTGCGGGTGCATCAGGCTGATTGCCTGCGCCACCGGCAGGCGCCAGGCCGGAATCACCAAGTGGCTGCCGCGCAAGGGCCGTAGCAAAGGCGGGCGATCCAGTTTGCCGCGTAGCCGGTCGGCCCATACCCCGGTGGCATTGACTACGGCGCGAGCCCGCACCGTATGGCTGCGACCGCTTTCCAGGTCTTCCAGCTGCATGCCGACGACGCGGCCGTTTTCCAGCACCGGTGTGCGCGCTGCCAGATAGTTGAGCGCCAGCGCACCATCCTGACGCGCCTCCTGCAGTACCCGCAACACCAGCCGCGCATCGTCGGTCTTGGCATCGAGATAGCTCATCGCCCCCTTGAGCGCCGGCGGGCGCAGGCCCGGTGCCAGGGCAGCTACATTGCCTGCGTTGACATAGCGATGGCTGGACGTGCCGGCCATCAGGTCGTAGACGCGCAGGCCAAATTCAAACAAATGGCGGCCGGGCTTGCGGCCCTGGCAGTCGGCAAACAGAAAGCTTTGCGATTCGATCAGCTCGGGTGCTTCGCGCATCAACCGCTGCCGCTCGCGTACCGAATGCCAGGTGGTGCGGAGCTGGCCTTCCTTCAGGTAGCGCAGGCCGCCATGCACCAGCTTGGACGAGCGACTGGAGGTGCCAAAGGCAAAGTCGCGCTGCTCGATCAACAACGCTTTCCAGCCCAGCCGGGCCGCCTCGCGCAATACCCCGGCGCCGGAAATGCCGCCACCAATCACCAGCAGGTCCCAGTCATTGGCGGCCAGCCGGGCGAGCAGGGCTGCCCGACTGCTTGATGATGCGCTCATGTTCAGTCCGCCCACCGGGTACCATCGTCCAGCAGCTTGCCGGGATTCATGATGCCCTTGGGGTCGAAGTGGCGGCGCAATTCATGCAGGGTTGCCATGCCGAGCGGGCCTTTTTCGGCGGCCAGATAGGGCGCATGGTCGCGGCCGACGCCGTGCTGGTGGCTGATGGTGCCGCCATGCTCGACAATGGCTTCGGAAACCCGCGCCTTGTAGCGTTTCCAGCGCGCCAGATTCGGCGCAAAGCCGCCCGGTGCGATGCGGTAGACAAAGGTCGAGTAGATGCTGCTGCCCTGTGGATACAGATGCGAGAGATGGGTAAAGCAATGCACCTTCTCACCGTCTTCGGCAAAGGCATCGCGTGCTGCCTGCTCCATCGCATTCATCAGGTTCTTGACCCGAGGCCAGTCCACTGCGGTTTCGATGGTGTCGGCACCATAGCCGTGTTCCCACAGGGTATTGCGCAGATAGGGGCCTTTGAAGCGGTTTTGCTGCCATTTGCTACCCATCAGGGTGCCGATATAGACCGCGTCAAAGCGTGCCAGATGCTGGCGGGCGCTGCGCAAGGCTTGTGCGGCGCTGCGCGGGTCGCCGGTAACGCCCAGCATCAGCAGGCACTTGCCGTCGCCACAGCCGCGCCAGCCGAGATAGCGCTCCAGCCAGGCAATCTGGCTGGCATGGCCGGCCAGCGCCAGATTGGTTTCGGTTTCCACCGCATTTGATAGACGCAGCATCGACAGCGGCAGTTTGCGCTGTACCAGGCTGCGCACCGCCGCCTCGGCCTGATCCCAGCTCGGAAAGAACAGGGCGTGAAAACTCTCGTGTTCCGGCGCTGGCGTCACCCGCATCACTGCTTCAGTCAACACGCCGAAGCGGCCTTCCGAGCCCATGATGATTTCGCGCAGATCAGGCCCGGCGCTGGAAGCCGGAACGGTGCCGATAGTCAGGCTGCCGATCGGCGCTTCAAAGCGGCCGCCGGCAAACAGCTGCTCGATACGGCCATAGCGCAGCGATTGCTGACCGGACGAGCGGGTAACCACCCAGCCGCCTACGGTCGAATACTCGAACGATTGCGGAAAATGCCCCAGGGTATAGCCGTGGGCGCGCAATTGCGCCTCCAGCACCGGGCCGGCGGCACCGGACTGGAAGGTGGCCAGCTGGCTGGTCTTGTCCAGATGCAAGAGTCGGCTCATCCGGCCTAGATTGATCGACAGCACCGGCCGCTCGCCCAAGGGCGTGTCGAGATGGCCGGCCACGCTGGTGCCGCCGGCGAACGGAATCACCACCCAATCATGGGTTTGCGCCAGGTCGAGCAGCTCGCGCACCTGCTCGCTGCTCTCGGGAAACGCCACCCCGTCGGGCGCAGCCGGGATTTCGCCGTAGCGTTTGCGCAACCAGTCGGCATAGCTCTCGCCCAGGGCAACGGCGAAACGCGCGCGGGCCTCGCGTACAATCAACGGGTGGTCCGGCAGGCGCGATGGCGCGATCTTTGCCAAGGCCTGCTCCAGCGAGGCGTCCTGCTGCGGCAGGCCTTCGCCGAGGCGTTCGCGCAGCATCGAACTTGCCTTGTCATTCAGTGCCATGGTGGTGGCATCGTCGCCCCAGCCGTTCCAACGTCGCATTGCCTTCTCCGCCCAGAAAAATGGATGGTTAAATCTAGCCTGTTTGCCTTGCCCTGCCATTCCCCTATGCCGCCAATTCGTTGTGAAATCGCGCCAAACGCTCGCGTCGTCGCGCCCTATGCCCAATCATTGTGGGATGTCGCCATGGCCGAAGGGGCAGCGCTGACCAGCCTGCAAGCGGCCATCGGCCGTGGTCAGATCGGCGAGAGCGATATCACGGTGGCTCAGTATCTGGCCATGCTGGCGGTCGGGGTGGCGGGCAGTGATGCCGGTTTTGGCTGGCGCCTGGGTTTGCAGCACAAGCCCACCAGCTATGGGGTGAATGGCATCCTGCTGCTGTCCTGCCCCAGTCTTGGCGCTGCGCTGGAGCAGGTATTGCGCTTTGAAGCCCTGGTGCACGATCTGGGGCGCTCCAGCCTGAGCCGCGATGGCGAGCATGCCATCTACACCTGGCGCAACGACTGCGCGACCAGCCCGGTGGCCGGTGCGCTGGCCGAATCGGTATTCGCCGGCATCCTCGCTTGCGCGCAGTGGCTGGCCGGCCGGCCCATGGCGGGCTTTGCGCTGGAGTTCTGCCATGACCATGGCGAGGCGGCGCGAGCACGTATTGCCGCACAGAGCGGCGCAGCAGTGCGCTATGGCGCCCGTGCCAACCGGGTGCTGTTCCCCTTGGCCCTGCTTGACTATGCGGTGCCGCAGGCGAATAACGGCTTGCTGCCGCTATTGCAGCAACATGCCGAGCAGCTGTTGCAGCAAAGGCAGAGTGCGCAGGAGCCTGCCATTGTGCGCGAGGTGCGCCAGGCCATCCTGGCCCGGCTCGGTGGCGAGGCGGTGCGGGTGCAGACGGTGGCGGCGGCGCTGTGCCTGTCGGCCCGCACCCTGCAGCGGCGGCTGGCGGAGGCGGGCCAGAGTTTCCAGGCAGTGCTCGACACCACCCGCCATGATCTGGCACGCCACTACCTGAGCCAGTCCACCATGCCGCTGGCGGAAATTGCCTACCTGCTCGGCTATGGCGATCCGGCCGCCTTCCACCATGCGTTCAAGAGCTGGCAAGGCCAGGGACCGGGACAGTATCGCGACCAGATCGGCCGGCAAGCCACACTTTAATTGCCGCCAAGCGGCCTCATCTGACGGGCTTAGCCACAGGATGAATCAAGCATGAAAGCAAAGCGCAAGCCCGCCAAGCCAATCCGGCCCGATACCGGCGACTACCATATCACCCAACCGGTCGACGACCGGGCGGCCAAGGCGCGGCAACAGCTGGCGCAAGGCCTAGCGGTGGGTGGGCAGACCATCAGCCATGAAAACGGGGTGTTGACCCTCCATAAACACCGAAAGGGGGGCGGTTTTGCGTAGCGGGAGCCAGCAAGCCGTGTCGATCGGCTTGCGACGGCTGGGCTCAGTTAGCTTGGCGGCTTAGCGCAGCCTGCTGAAGAACTGCATCAGCACCGACTCCGGGTCGATCATGTCGAGGAAAGCCAGAGCATGGGCATCTTCCAGCCATTTGCTGCAGATTTCTTCGGCGCGCGCCTGGGAATCGGCAAGGGCCAGGTCGATATAGACCCCGTCGGCACCTTTCAAGATGGCATGTGCCAGCAGTCCGGGCTGGTTGTTGAGAAATGCTTCTTCCATTTGCCTGGCAGCAGCCAGCATCTGTGCTTCGCTGACCTGCGGCTTGAGTCGGAACGTGCCTAGCTCCATGCCGCCGAAGGCAAGCAGTGGCGAGGATGGGGCGCACGGGAGGTGATTAGTCATGGATAGCTCCGTAGTAGGGGCCTCCATGCTGGGCCAGCACTGCTGACAGCGTCCTGTCAGCAGGTGAACGGAACTAGGCATGCACGATGTCGACACCTGCCGATTTGAGCGCGCCGAGGTCGCTGCCGTCGCCATCGACGATGATGCTGCTGGCCATGCCGATATCGCCGATCTTGTAACGCGAGGCGACGTGCAGCTTTTCGGCCGAGGCAAGTACGACCGTTTCGGCTGCCTGCGCCGCCAGGGCGCGCTTGATATAGGCCTCTTCCAGATCGCCGGTGCTGAGCCCGGCACTGGCGTGCACGCCGGTCACTCCCATAAAGAAGGTATCGGCACGGATATGGCTGATGGCATCCGTCGCCGCAGCGCCGACCGTAACCATCGAGTGCTTGAACAGGCGTCCGCCGATCAGGATCACTTCCACTTCAAGATGGTGCTGCAGTGCGACGGCGATATGCGGGCTGTGCGTGACAACGGTGGCTGCCAGGGTGTTCGGCAGATAGTGCGCCATCAGCATGGCAGTCGTGCCGCCGTCGATCATGACCACCTGACCATCGCTGACCATGGCTGCTGCTGCGGCAGCTACCGCGTGCTTGCCGGCGATGGCAATGTCCTGGCGCTTTGCCAGGCTGGCATCGGCCAGGGAGACGGGCAGGGCGCCGCCGTGCACTCTTTGCAGCAATCCTTCGGCCGCCAGTTCGCGCAAATCGCGCCGTATGGTGTCTTCCGACACGCCAAAGCGTGCACTGAGCGCCTTGGCGACGACTTGGCCGTCTTGTTGCAGGCTGGCGAGGATCTGCGCTTTTCTCTGTTCGGTCAGCATGGATTCACGAAATTGCTTGATATTGCACGAGACTGCACGATAGCATGAATTGGCTTGCCATTCATTGCCAATATTGTCAGCTTTCAGGGGAAAACATGCGAAAAGCCGCAGAAGTACAGATTGCCAAGATGGAAGTGCTGTCGGACAACTGGTATCTATTGCGCAAGGCCACCATCGATATCCAGCGCAGCGATGGCAGCTGGCAGCGCGTATGCCGCGAGGTGTACGACCGAGGCAATGGCGCCACCATCTTGCTGTACAACCTGGCGCGCCGCACTGTGGTGCTGATCCGCCAGTTCCGGCTGCCGGCCTATCTCAATGAGCACGACGGCATGCTGATCGAGACCCCGGCCGGCTTGCTGGACAACGCTACCCCGGAGGCACGTATCCGTGCTGAAGTCGAGGAAGAAACCGGCTATCACCTCGGCACCGTGCATAAGGTGTTCGAGGCCTTCATGAGCCCTGGCTCGGTCACCGAAAAGCTGCACTTCTTTATGGCCGAATACACGGAAAGCGAGCGGCGAGGGGCTGGTGGCGGGCTGGTCGAGGAAGGCGAGGATATCGAAACGCTGGAATTGGCCATTGAGGAGGCGTTGGCCATGATAGCCCGTGGCGAAATCATGGATGGCAAGACCATCATGCTGCTGCAATATGCCGCCTTGCACTTGTTTCCCGACTGCTTGCGATCGCAGCGGCAACCGGCGGCTTAGCCAGATAGCTGGCGCATGCGCGCGATGCGTGCGGCGTCCTGCCTTTGCAGCCACGGGTCCTGGCTCAGTACCCGATAGGCCTTGGCGAAATAGAGCGCCGCTTCCTCGTCGCGCCCCTGCGCCAGCAGGCATTCGGCAATTTCCTCATACACATAGCCGTCCTCTTCCCTGAGCCGCTTCCAGTCCTGCTCCAGGGTCAGCTGGATATCGAGGGCGGCGTCCACTTGCTTGCTCAGGCGCAATACCCGCCCGACGCCCCAGCGCGCCACCAGCACCGATTTCTGATCGCCGCGTTTCTCCTGCCAGGCTTGCGCCTTGCGCAGGTAGTCCAGCGCCCGCGTGGTGTCCTTCAGCTCGACATAGAGCCAGCCAATATTGTTGTAAAACATCGGTTGCCAGGCGATGGCCTGTGCCGAATTGCCGCGTTCGGCCAGGGCCAGCGCTTTCAGATACCAGTCCAGCGCGATCTTGCCGCTGCTGCTCAGGGCCAGCATGCGCATGGCGTCGATACTGGCCATGTCGAGCTGGTGCTTTTGTGCCAGCAGCAAGGCGCTGTGATACCAGCGCCATGCCCGCTTGCCATCGCCTTGCTGTTGCGCCAGACGGCCGCGCTCCAGCGAATAGCTGACGCTGGATGCCGGGGGAAGGATGGCAAGGCGCGCCTGGACTTGATCCAGTGTCCGGCTGGCCAGATCGAACTGGCCCTGCATGCCCTGTGCCCGTGCCAGCTGGCTCAGCAGCTCGGCTTCGGCAATGCCATCGATATCGGGGCGGCGCAGTGCATCGCGAAAACGTTGCTCCGATAGCTCAGGCCGCTCGAAATCCCACAAGGCCTGCACATCCAGTGCATTTGCATTGAGGGTCAGCGCGCCTAGCAGCAGGCTGGCCAGGGCAGGCCAGATGCGGCGCAGTTGGGTAGGGCAAAAAGACGACATCAGTGGTGACACAGGTTCACTTGGGATATTCAGGTAGTAGCCGGTAGCTGGCGTCAGGCCATTGCAAACGTGCGCTACGCCCGGATAAAGCCGGTTTCCACCAGTTCATCGAGCAGATAGCTGAAATCCTCGGCGCCTTCGGAGTCGGGCGCAAAGGTGAATACATCCTGGTTGCTGCCTATGCCTTCCAGCACGCTCTGGCTCTCGCATACCCGGGTACGGCAGAAATCGCGACCATAGCGGCGCTTGAGCTCTTGCGCCACTTTTTCGGAAGTCGGGTGGCCGCGTTGATAGCGGTTGATGAATACTTTTTTCGGACGATGCAGGCCGCGGCTGGTCAGGCCCTTCAGGGTCTGGTCGAGTTGCTGGGCGCCGTTCATGGCCAGGTATTCGGCGGTGACCGGCACCAGCACACAGGTAGCGGCCATCAGGGCCGACAAGGACAACACCCCCAGCATCGGGCAGCAGTCGATCAGCACGGTGGCGCCCTCGGCCAGCATCTCGTCGCTCATCGCTTTTTTCAGGCGGCGCAGGTCGTGGCGGTTTTGCGTCAGCATCATGTCCACCCGCGACAATTCCATATGCGAGGGAATCAGGTTGACGCCATTGTCGAGCCGGTGCACCAGTTCGGACAGGGCAGTGCCGGACTGGAAAAAACTGTAGACGGTGCGATCTGCGCGTGGATTCAGGCCGGACAGCGCCGTCAGATGTGCCTGCGGGTCCAGATCGATCACCAGGGGTTCCAGGCCGTTCTTGGCCATGGCAGCGGCCAGATTGGCGGTGGTGGTGGTCTTGCCCACGCCACCTTTCTGATTGAAAACGGCAACGACGGTCATGTGCGGCTTTCGGGTGAATAGACTGGCAGTGTAGCCGGGCAGATGCGCTTGCAAAACCACAAGCGCATCACTTGGCGCACGCCAAGTGCCGCTGCGCTGTCCGCCACCGGGATGGACAGCGCAGTGGGCAATCGCTACAACACTTCGGCGGCGTGATCGGCCAGACGCGAGCGCTCGCCACGTTGCAAGGTGATATGGCCGGAGTGTGCCCAGCCCTTGAAACGATCAACCACATAGGTGAGGCCCGAGCTGCCCTCGGTCAGGTAGGGCGTATCGATCTGCGCGATATTGCCCAGGCATACCACCTTGGTACCGGGGCCGGCACGGGTGATCAGGGTCTTCATCTGCTTCGGGGTGAGGTTTTGCGCCTCGTCGATAATGAGGAATTTGTTCAGGAAGGTGCGGCCGCGCATGAAGTTCAGCGATTTGATCTTGATGCGCGAGCGGATCAGGTCGCGGGTGGCAGCGCGGCCCCACTCGCCCGATTCACCATCGGTCTGGTTCAGCACATCGAGGTTGTCCTCCAGCGCGCCCATCCATGGCGCCATCTTTTCCTCTTCGGTGCCGGGCAGAAAGCCGATGTCCTCGCCTACCGGCACGGTGACACGGGTCATGATGATTTCGGTATAGCGCTTTTCCTCCAGGGTCAGCATCAGCGCCGATGCCAGGGTCAGCAAGGTCTTGCCGGTGCCGGCCTGGCCGAGCAGGGTAATGAAGTCGATGTCCGGGTTCATCAATAGATTGATGGCAAAGTTCTGCTCGCGATTGCGGGCGGTAATGCCCCAGATGGCGTTCTTGGGGTGGCTGTAATCCTTGATCGACTCCAGCACCGCCGTCTTGCCCTCGACCGATTTCACCATGGCGAGGAAAGGCTTGGCGCCTTCTTGCCAGATCATCTGGTTTTGCAGCAGTGCGCTGCAATCGGGGCCCTTGAGCTGGTAGAGGGCGCGCCCGCCTTCCTGCCAGCTCTTCATGTCCTTGCCGTTCTTGTCCCAGAACGTCTGGTCGATTTCGCGCACGCCGGTGTAGAGCAGGTCGGTGTCTTCCAGCACCTGGTCGTTAAAGTAGTCCTCGGCCGACAGGCCCAGCGCACGCGCCTTGATGCGCATATTGATGTCTTTGGACACCAGCACCACATCGCGCTTGGGGTGCTGCTGGGCCAGCTGCATCACCACGGTAAGAATCTGGTTATCGGCCTTGCCGACCGGCAGATCGGCCGGCAATTCGATGCGGGTGGCCTGGGTCTGCAAGAACAGATTGCCGGTCGCCATGCCCTTGGAGGGCTCTTTCAGCGATACGCCCTTGATGATCTCGCCTTCCTTGCCACTGACGATATCGTCAAGGAAGCGGCTGGCCTGGCGGGCATTTCGCGCCACTTCGCTCATGCCTTTCTTGTGCCCGTCGAGTTCTTCCAATGTCACCATCGGCAGGCAGACGTCGTGCTCTTCAAAGCGGAACAGGCTGGTGGGGTCGTGCATCAGCACATTGGTATCCAGCACAAACAGCTTGGTTGCGATTTTCTTGGTAGCGGGGGCTTTGCGGGCTGCGGCGGCCATGGGCTTCCTTCGGGCTGTTGAGGGCGGATTACACAGCAAAACGCCCGTCGTTCGGACAGGCGTTCAGGGCTTACATCGCTTGCACAAAGGCCAGCACCGCTTCGACATGGCCGGGAACCTTCACCCCGCGCCACTCCTGCACGATCTGGCCCGTCTTGTCGATCACAAAGGTGGAGCGCTCGATACCGCGCACCTGCTTGCCATACATATTCTTCATCTTCATTACCCCGAATGCTTCGCACAGCACTTCTTCGGGGTCGGACACCAGCTCGAACGGCATCTCCAGCTTGGCCTTGAAGTTTTCATGTGATTTAAGGCTGTCGCGGCTGACACCGAATACCTTGACGCCGGCTGCTGCAAAGGCCGCATGGTGATCGCGGAAGTCACCACTTTCGGTGGTGCAGCCGGGTGTGCTGTCCTTGGGGTAGAAGTACAGCACATACGGGGTGCCGATCAGTGCGGCGGTGTCGAAGGTCTGGTTGCCGGTCATCGGCAGGGAAAGCGTGGCTACTGCGCTCATGGTGTCTCCGGTTTGAGTCGATTCTGGTGAAATTCGCTGGGGGCCACAAGCGCCTACGCTGCATTTGTCCGGTGACAAATACGTGACAGTAGCGAAGTGCTTGTTTTGATTGTGCTTGCGGCAAGGCGGGGTGTTGTGAAAACGGCGCGAGTTGCTTGAATGCATCGCATTGTACGGTTTCCGGCCGCCAAGCACCGGCGAAGGCCAATCGGCCGGCACCAAATGTGTTCGATGTCTTTTGGGGTGGCTTCGATTTGCTGAAACCGCCTTTCAGGAAAATCGCTTGACCGCCACCGGACCCGCTTGATTGCTTACCATTGCAGCCAAAGCGGTGTGCGAGCACGCCGGCATGGTTCGAGCACTGACTTACGTGGATATGCTAAATGCATGAATTAAAGGTGAATTCGCGCTAGAATCGGCGGCTATGCCTGTGGCATCCGTTGCAGTTTGCGTTCGCTGTAGCGGATGGCCGCAGTGGTAAACCTGGCGATGCAGTGCGTGAGCAATGGCTGCTAGCCGCTGATGGAATCGAATGATGAAGCGCTGGTTATTGATGGCTTTCCTGTTGCTTGCAGCCAAGGTGCATGCAGCCAATGTGCTGTATTTGAGCAGTGATGCGGGTGACTATATCGGTGGTGGCAAGCAGCTGACGCTTGCCGAGCCGGCTTACACGTTTCAGGCTTTCAGCAATTACCTTTCGGTAAACGGCAGTGATGCGTGGAGCGTCGCCTTTTCCGGACCTGCTGGAGCGAAACTGAGCAAGGGCAGCTACCCGCTTGCGCGGCGCGCCGCTTTTGCCGGCCCGAAAAATCCCGGGCTCGACGTTGCGGGCGCCGGGCGTAGCTGTGTCAACCTGACCGGCTCTTTTGTCGTGCTCGAAGTCGAATACGATTCCAGCGGTGATTTCAGCAAGCTGGCAGCCGACTTCATCCAGCATTGCGAAGGTGACAAGGCGGCTCTGCGTGGCGCGATCCGTTTCAACAGCAGTGTCGCTTATGACGCGCCGGTGTTTTACAGCATCGCGCTGGCGTCGCCGGTCAATGTGATCGAGGGTGGCCAGGTGGCATTGACTGCCGATGAGTCATTCGGCCTTGGCGGGATGCTGTCGGCGGCAAGCTGGAAGCAGATTTCCGGTACTCCGGTTGTCATGCTCGACAATGGAAGCGGCCAGGCAAGCTTTGTCGCGCCGCCGGTAGGCAAAGGTGGTGAGGACCTGCAATTCAGCCTTAGCGTGGAATGGTCGGCCGGCACCACATCGATGCAGAACCCTGACCAGACGGTCCGTATTCATGTGGCCAGCAAGGCGGACCCGCAAACCTATGTCAGCCTGAGCAGTGATGCAGGCGACTTGATCGGGCAAGGCAAAACCCAGACCTTGCTGCCGGAAAATTTTGACTTCAAGGTAAGCAAGAATGTCGGCAATGGCGTCAGTCTGACGCTCAATGGCGAGACCAGCTGGGCGCTTGATTTTGTCAATGGCAGCAAAACAGCCCTGACCGTTGGCAACTACACCAATGCAAGCCGCTATCCCTTCAATGACAACGCCAATGGGCTGGATGTCTCGGGCGATGGCCGCAATTGCAAAACGCTCACGGGTAGTTTCAAGGTGCTGGACATTGCGTATAGCGGCGACACGCTGAGCCGCCTGGCGCTGGACTTCGAACAATACTGCGATGGCAATACCAGTGCCGCCCTGCGTGGCAAGGTCCGCATCAACTACGCATCCGGCAGTACCATCGTCGCCAATGCCGGCCCGACTCAGACCGTGCAAGCCGGCAAGCCGGTGAAACTGGATGGCCAGGCTTCGCGCAGTGCCAGCGGTGCGGCATTGGCAGCTTATTTGTGGACGCAACTGTCGGGTACGCCGGTAAACCTGCAAAACCCGGCGGCTGCGATTGCCAGCTTTACCGCACCCAATATTGCGGTGGCTGAGACGCTGGTGTTCCGGCTAGAGGTGAAGGATCAGGATGGCACGACGGCCAGTGCCAATGTTTCGGTCAATGTCATGCCGGCAGGCCCATTTTCGGCAATCAGCAGCCGGCAGGGCGACAACCTCACCCTGGCAGCCGTGGTACAGCCACCAGCCAGCCAGGTGGGCAGCAATGGCAATGTCTATGTGGTTGCTGTGGTCAACGACCAGTGGTGGGGCTATGACGGCAAGGGCTGGGCGCCTTTTGCCGGCACCAATCAGCCGCCAGCATATGCCGGCGTGCTTGGCAGCAGCGTGCAGGTACCATTGCTGGACAACGCCGATGTACGCGGCCTGAGCGGTGTGCGGGTGATGGTGGGCTATGGCGTTTCGGTCTACGAAATGATGCTGGCCCAGCGCTTTGCGCAGGTTTACACCATAGACTGAGCAAGCCCCCAGCCGTTATAAAGCAACATATTTGGCAACAGCCCCGCCATGGCGGGGCTGTTTTCTATTCACTTGGCCGAGGGTATCTGGGTGGCAAGCATGGAACACATTGCGCAAAGAGACTGGTCTGGCTTGCTTCATGGCAGCATTCCCCTGACTGCGGCAATGGGCGTCGGCGCGCAGGTGGAAGGTGATGGCCGGGTGCGTTTGAAAGTACCGCTTCACCTTAACCACAACGACAAAGGCACCGGCTTTGGCGGCAGTGTGGCGACGCTTGCCACGCTCGCCGGCTGGGTGGAGGTGCGTCGTCAGCTAGATATTGCCGACGTGGGCGAGGCGGTGGAAATTGTGGTGCAGCGCGGTCAGCTGCATTACTTGCTGCCTATCAATGCGGACTTTTCCGCGCTGGTGGATTTGCCAGATCCTGCTACGCTCGCGCGCTTTGTCCGCTTGTTTGCCCGTGCAGGTCTTGCCCGCCTGCCTTTGACCGCTGCGGTCTGCTGCCAGGGGGAAGTCTGCGCCCGCTTTGATGGGGAATTTGTCGCACGTCGAACTCAGCTGTGAAGCATCGCTGCTCAGGCATTCACAGCTGGCGCGCAGCGGTCGGCCCGCAGCCGGGCATATGGGTGTGTTCTGGCCATCCACCGCGCCTGCCGCCAGCGATCTGCCGTGTTGAATCAGGGCCCGGTGTGGCCAGTGTGCTTGATCGTCAAAGCTGGCCCGGCCTGATCCGTATCAAGCCCGCTGCGCCTCTTTTCGCTTACCCTTGCAACTATGTCTTTTGAATCCTGTTTCCATTGCGGTCTGCCGGTAGCCGAGGCAGACCGCGCGCCGCGCTTTCCGGTGAGCTATCGCGGGCAGACCGAGGCCGCCTGTTGTGCCGGGTGCAAGGCGGTGGCCGATACCATTATCGCGGCCGGGCTCGATGGCTATTACGTTAGCCGCGAAAGCCGGCCCACCCGTGCCGAGCCCATGCCCGATGCCTTGCTTGAACAATTGGCGGTTTACGACGCGCCCGAAGTGCAGGCCAGCTTTGTGAAGGTGGAGCCGGGGCAGGAACGCGAAGCGGCCCTGCTACTGGAGGGCATCAGCTGCGCGGCCTGCATCTGGTTGAACGAGCGGCATCTGCTGAGCCTGCCCGGCGTGCTGGAGGCCAGCATCAACTACACCACTCATCGCGCGCGCGTGCGCTGGGACAATACCCGTATCAGCCTGTCGACGATCCTGGCGGCGGTGGCGGCCATCGGCTACCGCGCCCATCCTTACGATCCTGGCCGGCAAGATGCGCTGCAGCAGCGCGAGCGCAAGGCGGCGATCAACCGCTTGTGGATTGCCGGTCTGTCGATGATGCAGGTGATGATGTATGTGGTGCCGGTGTATCTGGCTGGTGACGCGATCAGTGCCGATATGCTGCGCCTGATGCGCTGGGCCAGCCTGGTGCTGACTTTGCCGGTGCTGGTGTATTCCTGCCAGCCGTTTCATGTAGGCGCCTGGCGCGATCTGCGGCGGGGCAGGGTAGGCATGGATACGCCGGTAGTGATCGGTGTATGGGCGGCGTTTATCGCCAGTGTGCATGCCACCATCACCGGGCAGGGCGAGGTGTATTTCGACTCGGTATCGATGTTCGTGTTCTTGTTGCTGGGCGGGCGTTTTCTCGAAGGCATGGCGCGGCGCCGCGCCGGCGAGGCGGCCGAATCGCTGATCAAACTGGTGCCGGCCTTTGCCCATCGTATCGACGGCTGGCCGCAATCGCGCGAAGCGGTGGCGACGCCGGTGGCGCGGCTGGCGCTGGGCGATGTGCTGCTGGTCAAGCCGGGCGAGAGCTTTCCGGCCGATGGTACGGTGCTCGAAGGCGAGGGCCATGCCGATGAGGCACTGCTCACCGGTGAGGCGCGACCGATTGCCAAGCGGGTGGACGATGCGGTGATAGGCGGCTCGGTCAACCTCGATGCGCCGCTCTTGATCAAGGTGGCGCGCCTCGGTCAGGAAACCCGCCTGGCGGCCATCGTGCGCCTGCTCGACCGCGCGCTGGCCGAAAAGCCGCAGCTGGCGCAGCTGGCCGACCGGGTGGCGGGCTGGTTTGTCGCCATCCTGCTGCTGGTGGCGGCCGCTGGCTGGTTGTTCTGGCACCAGCATGATCCGGCCCATGCCTTGCCCATTACTATCGCGGTACTGGTGATCTCCTGCCCCTGCGCCTTGTCGCTGGCCACCCCGGCCGCCCTGACCGCCGCCACCGGCAATCTGGCACGGGCCGGTTTGCTGCTGACCCGTGGCCATGCGCTGGAAACCCTGGCCAGTGCCAGCGATGTGGTGTTCGACAAGACCGGCACCCTCACCGAAGGTCGGCTGCAGCTGCTGGAAATCTTGCCTTTGCTCGGTGATGCGGCAAGCGCGCACCGGATGGCAGCAGCGCTGGAGGGCGCCAGTGAGCACCCGCTGGCCCTAGCCCTGCGTGCTGACGCCGGCACGCCGTTGCCGTTGGCCAGTGCGTTTCGCAACCAGCCCGGCGGTGGCGTGTCGGCCGAAGTGGATGGACAGCGTTACTGGCTGGGCAAGGCTGACTTCGTGGCTAGCCAGTGCCGCGCCGAGCGACCAGTACAGCAGGCAAGCTGGCGCGCGGCGGATACGGTGGTGTGGCTGGTCAGTGAGCAAGCCTGGCTGGCCGGTTTCGCGCTGGGCGATAGCATCAAGCCAGAGGCAGCCAGCCTGGTGAAAACCATGCACGAGGCGGGTCTCACCGTGCATGTGCTCAGCGGTGATGCGCAGGGGCCGGTGGCGGCAGTGGCCGATGCGCTCGGCATCAGTCATGCCCGCGCCGGCGCCTTGCCCGAAGACAAGCTGGCCTATGTCCAGGCGCTGCAGGCAGGCGGGGCGACGGTGATGATGGTGGGCGATGGTGTGAACGATGCGCCGGTGCTGGCCGCCGCAGCGGTATCGGTGGCGGTGGGTGGTGGCGCCGAGTCGGCACAGGCAGCCGGTGATCTGGTCTTGGTCGGCCCGCTTGATACGCTGGCCACCGGCCTGCAGCTGGCACGCAAGACCCGCGCGGTGATCCGGCAGAATCTTTGGTGGGCGCTCGCCTACAATGCGTTTGCCCTGCCGCTGGCCCTGGCCGGCTGGGTAACGCCATGGCTGGCCAGCCTGGGTATGGCGGCCAGCTCGCTGCTGGTGGTGCTCAATGCGCTGCGACTGGCGGCGCCACGCAAAAACACGGGACAATAGCGAGATGGAAAGCCTTTATTTATTGATTCCGCTCTCGGTGTTGATCGCCTTTGCCGGCGGCGCCTTGTTCTGGTGGTCGACTCGCTCTGGTCAGTTCGATGATCTGGAAGGGCCGGCGCACCGGATCTTGCAGGATGACGACTCGGTGGCTGGTGAGTAAGACCGCCATCGGCCGGTTGGCGATGGCGGCTACAGCCAGCTGGGGCCGGGGCTGGAACGAGCTTAACAGTCCACTACCTTGGTGCCGGCAATATGGTCATGCCCGCAGCGGGCTTCCTTGCCGAAAATAAACAGGATGTTCACCAGATTGATCAGCGGGCCGATCAGGGGAATCTGGCCAGGCAGCATAAACGCAGCATAGCGTTTGATCAGGTGCTGCTGGAACGTCACTGGCTCGCCATTGATGCCGACAATCTTGATTCCCAGTACTTTTTTGCCGACGGTCTGGCCGTTTTTGACCAGAAAGTTGTAATTGATGGCAAAGAACACGATCAGGCCAAGCAGTGCCAGGGCTAACGACGTGAGCAGGCCGGGCTGTTGGCCGGTAGTGATGCCGTTGAACGCGCCAATGAAAAAGCCAACCGGTACGGTAATCACCGCAATGGTGATGGTGTCGATCAAGGACGCCCACAGCCGCTTCCAGCGTGAGGCTGTGTTGCTGCTGCCGGCTTCGTTGACGAGCTTTGCTTCGGGTGCCGCATAGATGTTGTTGTCACTCATGGTGTTCTCCCTGGAACTGCAGTTGAATGAATCAGCATGGCTTGCGGCCGGCAGATCGGCCAGCCAGAACCGGCGGGGATAGTAGCGCCTGCATCATGGCTTACCCAATGTACTTTTGCCATTGTCATAGCCGCAAGCCCTTGTGCATCAGCCTGCTTGATGAATCGCGCCCAGCACCCGCTTGCCGCGCGCGCCGGTCACTTCCGGCAGGTTGCCCGGTTCGCCCAGCAGGCATTGCCGCGCCAGCCAGGCGAAGGCAACGGCTTCTACCCAGTCCGGGTGCAGGCCGAGCACCTCGGTGCTCAGTACCGGGCGCGGCGCCAGCGCCAGCGCCAGTTGCCGCATCAGGCTGCCGTTGCGGGCACCGCCGCCGCAGATATAGATTTCGCTGGCCTCGGTTTCGTGGCGCACTTCGCTGACGATGCTGTGCACGGTAAACGCCAGCAGGGTGGCTTGCACATCGGCTGGAGGCAGGGTAGGCCACTTGTGCAGGATGCGGTCCAGCCAGGCCATATCGAATAGATCGCGACCGGTGCTCTTGGGCGGGGCAAGGTTGAAATAGGGCTCTTCGAGCAGGGCCGCCAGCAAGTCGGCATTGACCTGGCCGCTGGCGGCCCAAGCACCGTCGAAGTCGTAGCGCTCGCCGCGGCAGCGCTTGATCCAGCCATCCATCAGCACATTGCCCGGCCCGGTATCCCAGCCACGCACCGGGCCATGCGGCGGCAGATCGGTGAGATTGGCAATACCGCCGATATTGACGATGGCGCGGTGAGTAGCGCCGCCAAATACACCTTGATGAAACGCCGGCACCAAGGGCGCACCCTGGCCTCCGGCCGCCACATCGCGCGAGCGAAAATCGCTGACCACGCTAATGCCGGTCAGCTCGGCCAATAGCGCGGCATTGCCGATCTGCAGGGTGTAGCCCAGCTCGGGCCGGTGGCGCACGGTCTGGCCATGCATGCCGATTGCCGCGATCTGCGAAGGCGCGAGGCCTGCCAGCTGCAATACCGCCGCTACCGCCTGCGCGTAATGCTGCGCCAGCTGATTGCCGGCCAGCGCGGCAGTAGCCAACTCGTCGCTGCCTGACGATTGCAGGGCGAGCAAGCGGCTGAGCAGTTCGTCGGAAAATGGCAGCAGGGCAGTGGCGAGCAGCTTTGGCTTGGCGCCGCTGAAGTCCAGCAGTGCTGCATCGATGCCGTCGAGGCTGGTGCCGGACATCAGGCCGATATAGTAGGGGGAGTGCGAGGCAGAAGGGAGCATGGGCGCATGCCTGGATACAATGGCAGCAAGCCTAGTGCCTGGGCAGGATCGCTGCAAGTCATGCACTGGCCGATTGCCGGTCGGGTTTTGTGAATGCCATGCCGGCGAGCGCGGCAAAACCTCAACACAGGCTGCGGGGCTGGCAACGATTTACGCTAAAATCGCCAGCTTTGACGGCCGGCATGCCTTAGCTGCTGCCGGCTCAACCTTGTTGCCAGGAACTTCCATGTACCAGTCGCCCCTACTCCAAGACCTGCACGCCCGTGGCTTGATCGCACAAGTGACCGATGCTGCCGCGCTCGATACATTGCTGAGCCAGGAGTCGGTGACCCTGTATTGCGGTTTCGATCCGACCGCCGACAGCCTGCATATCGGCTCGTTGGTGCCCTTGCTCACGCTCAAGCGTTTCCAGAATGCCGGCCACAAGCCGATTGCCCTGGTGGGCGGCGCCACCGGCATGATCGGTGACCCGAGCTTCAAGGCAGCCGAGCGCAAGCTCAATACCGTGGATGTGATCGAAGGCTGGGTGGCAAAGATCCGCACCCAGGTGGAGCCTTACCTCAGCTTTGACGGCGCCAGCGCCGCGATCATGGCCAATAACCATGACTGGTTCGGCGGCATGGGTGCACTGGAATTCTTGCGCGATATCGGCAAGCACTTTTCGGTGAACGCCATGATCAAGAAAGAAGCGGTGCAGCAGCGTATTGCCCGCGAGGACCAGGGCATTTCCTATACCGAGTTTTCTTACGCGCTACTGCAGGGCTATGACTTCACCGAACTGAACCGCCGCCATGCTTGCCGCCTGCAGATCGGTGGCTCCGACCAGTGGGGCAATATCACCGCCGGGACTGACCTGACCCGTCGCCTGAACCAGCAACAGGTTTTCGGCCTCACCCTGCCGCTGGTCACCAAGGCCGATGGCAGCAAATTCGGCAAGACCGAAACCGGCACCATCTGGCTCGATGCGAAAAAAACCTCGCCCTACGCCTTCTACCAGTTCTGGCTGAATACGGCCGATGCCGATGTCTACAAATTCCTCAACTACTTCAGCTTCTTGAGCCCGGCCGACATCGCCGCCATCGAAGCGAGCGACAAGGAAAGCGGCAAAAAGCCCGAAGCGCAGCGCATCCTGGCTGAGCAGGTGACGGCCATCGTGCATGGCGCCGGGGCAGTGGAGGCGGCGCAACGTATTTCACACAGCCTGTTCAGCGACAGCATCGACAGCCTGACCGAATCGGACTTCGAGCAACTGGCGCAAGATGGCATGCCCGGCGTGGTGCTCGATGTGGCGGCAAGCAGCCTGATTGATGCGCTGGTGGCGGCCAATCTGGCTAAATCCAAGTCCGAGGCGCGCACCTTTATCCAGAGCGGCGCGGTCAGCATCAATGGCGTCAAGGTCGAATCCATCGAACACCAGTTCGATGAGTCCGAACGCCGCTTTGGCCGCTTTACCCTGCTCAAGCGCGGCAAGAAAAACTATGGCCTGATCAGCTGGCAGGCCTAGGCTTTGATCGGCTCGCGCTTGAAAAGCTATTCAACATCAAGTCTGTAGACGCAGAGATCACCGAGCGCACTGAGACCACAGAGAAAGACTGTGTCGGTGCGCAACTTCACGCATTTGGATTTGCGCCTGCCTGGCAAAACCGGCGGTATTTCATTGTTTTGCATTTCTCACAAGGACTCAGCATGACTCGCTCTCCCATTGCGCTCGCCCTGGGTATCACCCTGCTGGCGCACGGCGCCGTCGCAGCCAGCCTGCCGGCCACCCCGGTCAAGCCGGTGACCGAAACCCTGTTCGGCACCCAGATCGTTGACCCGTATCGCTGGCTGGAAGATATGCAGAGCAGCGAGTTCAAAACCTGGCTGAAGGCTCAGGCCGATTTCGCAGGTGAAACCCTGGCCTCCATTCCGGGCCGTGCCGCTCTGGCTGCGCGTCTTACCGAGCTTAGCAATGCCAGCACTTCGGTGGCCGGCATGAGCATGGCGGGGCAGCGCGCCTTTTATCTGAAGACCGAACCGGGCCGCAATGGCCGTCGTCTGTATGTGCGTGAGGCCGATGGTAGCGAGCAGCTGCTGCTGGACCCCGATACCCTGGCCAGCACTGGCGCCCACTATGCCATCGACTGGTATGCGCCAGCGCCGAATGGCCAGCTGATTGCGGTAGGGGTGTCGCAAGGCGGCTCGGAAGACAGCGAATTGCGCATTTATGACCTGAAGGCGCGCAAGTGGCTGAGCGAGCGCATTGATCGCACCGGTCTGAACGAGCGCGGTATCGGCTGGCAGGCCGATGGCAAGCGTTTCTTCTACAACCGCCTGCCGGCGCCCGATGCCAAGGGCCAGCGCGAGCGTTACAACAAGAGCGCGGTGTGGATGCATACGGTAGGCGAGCCGGCAGACAAGGATCAGCCGCTGTTCGGCTATGGTCTGGACCCGGCCCGGCCGTTTGCCGACCCGGATATTCCATCGGTGCAGCTGTCGGCGCGCTCCCACTATGTGCTGGCCACCGTCGAGCATGGCGATGCCAAGGAGCATTCTTTCTACATTGCGCCGCTGGCCAAGTTGAATGGCGTTGCCACGCCGTGGCAGCAGGTGGTGACACCGGCCGATGGTGTGCACCACGCCTGGATGCATGGCGACACGCTCTATCTGTTGTCGTTCAAGGATGCACCGCGCGGCAAGTTGCTGGCGCTGGACTTGCACAAGCCGGATA